>JANPJN010000553.1:0-9923 GCA_031425515.1 Acidobacteriota bacterium
ACGCTCTGGGTGCTTCTGGCGCTGATGGGGATCCTTCTGGCGGTCGCGTGCGCCAACCTTGCAGGCCTGATCCTGACGCGCTCGCTGACGCGAGGCCACCAGGCCGCGATCCGCCTCGCATTAGGAGGGAGCCGGTGGCGCGTGGGCTGGCAGGTGCTGGTCGACGGGCTCCTGCTGTCCGCGGTGGCGTTCGCGGTCGCGCTTCCGCTCGCGTGGGGAATCATTCGCATCGTGACGGCATCGCTGGTCAGCCCTCGGGGACCGGCGAGGTTTCCGTCGGTGATGCCTGACGCCGGCGTCATCGTCGCGACGGCGCTGCTCACCATGGGCATCGGCCTCGCGATCGGCGTCGTCTCCGCATGGCAGTCCGTCGCCGTACGCGTCGACGAGGGACTGCGTCCCGGTCGCGGGGCGATCCGGTCGTTAGGACCGTTCGGGCGCGGCTTGCTCGTCGCACAGGTTGCTCTGACGATGACGCTGCTCGTCAACGCGGGACTCTTCACGACGACGCTGGCTGAGTTGCGAGCGAACGATACCTCCCTCCAGTCGCAGCGCATCGTCTTCGCCCGTGCGTTCCGTGGACCCGGGGATCGGGAACTGTTGCCGCGCGGGTACTAGATCACGGACATGACCGGCATGCTCGCCAGGCTGATCGGCGAAAACATCAAGGTCGATCTGAGACTGGCGCCCGGTCTTTCGCCCGCTCTGGTGGACCGCAGTCAGCTCGAGCAGGTCGTGATGAACCTGGTCGTCAATGCCCGCGACGCCATGCCAGACGGCGGGAGCGTCTCCATCGAAACGGCAGATGTCTCGCTCGAGACATCCCCGTTTCACCCGGCGGAGATCGTTGCGGGCTCCTATGTGATGCTGGCCGTGACCGACGCCGGTGCCGGCATGACGAAGGAAACCCAGCGGCGTCTGTTCGAGCCGTTCTTCACGACAAAGGAGTCGGGGAAGGGGACGGGTCTTGGCCTCTCGACGACCTACGGCATCGTCAAGCAGAGCCGGGGCTACATCTGGGTGTACAGCGAGATCGGCGAGGGGACGACGTTCAAAGTGTACCTGCCGCGTGCAACAGAGAGCCCCGCGATGGTGTCGAGCCCGGCGACCGCCGTGCCCCCAGCGCACCACCGGGAAACGGTGCTGCTGGTGGAGGGCGAGACGGGCGTGCGTCTTCTTTCGAAGCGTATCCTCGAAAAGGCCGGTTATCGAGTCGTGGAAGCCGAGAACGGGAACGACGCCGAGAGAGTATTCGGCCAGCTGGCCGGGTCCATCGACCTGCTGGTCACTGACGTGATGATGCCTGGCTGCGGAGGGCCCGAGTTGGCGCGGCGGCTGCAGCGCCACGCGCCAGCGTTGCGCGTGCTGTACATGTCCGGCTACACCGAACAGTCCGCCGTGAGAAACGGGGGAATCGACCCTGATCTGCCATTCGTGCAGAAGCCATTCACATCAGCAGACCTCATTCGCCAGGTGCGCGAGGCGCTGGATCAGTAAAGGGTCACGGCCTCACCAGCATCCAGATCCCGAGCGCGCCGATGGCCGCGCCGATGGATCGCGACGATGAAGACCGCGACGAGAAACACGGGGCCTTCTATGGCCACCACGTAACAGGAGTCACCGCAGGACGCCGGCTGTCGGTTCCACGATCTCCAGGATACGGTCAGCCGCAATGTCGGTGAGCACCTGCAGCGCTCCGCCAGGCCACCGAACCTCGACGCGTCGCAGCATCCTGGCACCCGCGAGACCGAAGTGGACCCGGCGGTCGCTTCCCGACTGGTAGCTCGAGGCCGTCGAGCAGATACCGGACCTCGTCCGGCCGTCCTCGTCGACCACTCTTACAATTGCCCCGATGCCATCCCGGTTCGAGCGCGTCCCCCGGAGCGATACCGTCAGCCAGTGATGGGCGTTGCCAACGTCGTTGCGCAGGATGGTCGGTCCAGCGTCGAGGTTGCCGATGATGACATCGACGTCACCGTCGTCATCGAGATCGGCGAAGGCGGCGCCACGGCCGGCGGCCGGCCGTGCGAAGGCCGGCCCGAGCGAGGCGGAAACATCGACGAACGACGTGCCTTCGCCGCGCAGCAGGAGCGGCGGCTGCAGGTAGTCGAATCCCTGGCGCTCGCGGGACACCGTATCGAGCACGTGGCTCTGCGCCACGAACAGATCGCGGCGCCCGTCGTTGTCGAGGTCCGCGAACTTCGTCCCCCACCCGGCGTGCTGAAACGTCGCCCGCCCGACTCCGCTCGTGTGCGACGCGTATTCGAAGCGGCCCTGTCCCAGCGCCCGGAACAACGCGTAGCGTTCCAGACTGAGGGTCGTGACGATCACATCCGGCCAGCCGTCGTTGTCGTAGTCTTCGACGTCGGTCCCCATGCCGGCAAAGCTGAGGCCGTTGTCGTCGTAGGCGATCCCGGCCTCGAGTCCCACCTCGACGAACCCGCCGCGCCCCGTGTTACGGAACAGGTACTGCTGCATCGAGTCGTTGGCCACGAACAGGTCAATCCAGCCGTCGCGGTCGTAGTCGTGAATGGCGACGCCCAGTGCCTTACCGGGATATGCGGCGATGCCGCTCGCTGTTGAGGCATCACGAAACGTTCCGTCGCCGTTGTTGCGCAACAGCACACTCGCCACCGGTGCGAAGTGCTTCGGATGACAGTAGGCACGCCCGGTCCCGTCCGACGCCGGGCACACGAGGTTCGATTCCCACGTCCAGGCGAGATACCGTCCGACATACAGGTCGAGCCGGCCATCGTGGTCGTAGTCCACGAAGGCGGCGCTCGACGACCAGCCCGCCACTGCGGCGCCTGCCGCGGTCGTCACATCGGTGAAGGTGCCGTTTCCGTCGTTGCGGTAGAGCGTGTTCCCGCCAAAGCCGGTCACATGAAGGTCGACGTCCCCGTCGTTGTCGTAGTCGGCGACGGCGGCGCCAAAGTCGTACCGCGTACCGGCCAGCCCTGCCCGCTCGGTGACATCCTGGAACTTCCACCCGCCGAGGTTCAGATAGAGACGGTTCCAGAACCGGGAATCGCGCTTGTCCGGCGGTCTCGCCGACGTGGTGTCCTCGCTGGCCGCCGCGCCGTTGGTGAAGAACAGGTCGAGTCGCCCGTCGCCGTTGGCGTCGAAGATCGCCACTCCTCCGCCCATCGCTTCGGGCAGGAACTTCACCCGGGTCCTGGACGCCGCGTGCCGGAACGTGACGCCGGACAACTCGGTGACGTCGGTGAACGTCCAACTCGTCGCGCCCTGCGGGACGGCCATGCTCACGGCGAGCCCCGTGGCTCCCGCCACGACCACCCAGCGCATGGCTACCGGCGTTCCTTCGGAGTGCGTGCCGCGGCCGCCTGGAAGGAGGTCAGCGCCCGATCGGCGTCAGCGGGTCTTCCGAGCTTGCGGTAGGCCTGCGCGAGGAGATAGTGCGGCTCGGGGTAATGGGCGTTCAATGTGATCGCCCGTTCCAACCACCGCACGCTGATGTCGCTCTGCCCGAGCTGCACAAGGGCCTTTCCCGCGAGAAAGAAGTTGCGCGGCTCGCCGGGATTGCGCTCGGCCGCCTCGACCGCGAGATCGAATGCGCGTTGATGGTCTCCGAGCTTGATCAGCAGATCCGCGAAGTTCGCGTAGACCACGTCGTAGCCGGGATGATCCTTGTGAACGAGCGCGACGGCTTTGAGGAAGTGCTGCTGCGCCTGAGCGACGTCCCCAAGGGCCTCGGCTGCAAGGCCAAGGTTGTCCCAGGCCTTGAAGGCGCGGGCGTCGAGCGCCGTTGCGCGACGGAATGACCGGGCGGCTTCGGTGTGCCTTCCTTGCTGGTAGTAGATGCGCCCCAGATCGTATGGAATCTCGACGTCGGCTGGCGCACTGGCCGCGGCGCGCTTCAGCGTCGCTTCGGCGTCCGCGTCGCGTCCGAGAAGGTACTGCACCTTCGCCCTCACCTTCAGCGCCTGCAGGTCGTCCTGGCCCTGCGCCGGAAGGCGGTCGAGGGAGGCTAGGGCGTCGGCGGGGCGTCCGGCGAGCAGCTGCGCCTGGGCGAGTGCCAGGAGCAAGGGCCCGTGCGGGCCGCAGGTGCTGACGGCTCGAGCGAAGTGCAGCGCGGCCTGATCGTAGCGCCGCTCAGTGTAGGCCTGCCGCGCGGTCGCCTGCGCCTCCGGACACTCCTGGCCCGTCGTGAGGAGCACCAGCGCGACCCAGAAGTTCACGTGCTCAGTCTCCCACAGCGTTGGCGGAGCCCGCCCGGACTCGACTGCTGGCGAGGCGCGCCCGGAGGCGGCCTAGAACGTCGCGCGCAGCGCCAGCTGCAGACGCCGTGCGCCGATGCCTACGCCGAAGATCCGGCCGAAGTTCGGGCTCGAGATGTCGGTGTTCGGTCCACCGACACCCGAGCGGTTGAGCGCGTTGACCAGATCGACGCGGAACTCGAAGCTGCGCTCCCCGCCGGCAGTGAACCGCTTCATCAGCCCGACGTCCTCGGAGAAGAACGCCGGCCCGCGTGCATCGAGCACAGGGGGCGCCGTGCCCGGGCGCGAGGGCACGCCCTGCGGCGACAGCGGCTGCACCGCGAACGCTGCGGGGTTGAGGTACGGCGTGCCCCGCACGATATCGACGTGCGACCCGTCGAAGATGATCGGGTTCACACCTGCGACGATGTCCGGACGGAAGGGGAAGCCGGCCCCGCTGATCCGACTGTCGAACACGCTCAGCGTGCCGCCGGTCCGGTAGTTGTGAATGCCCGTGAACGTCCAGCCGCCGACGATGTTCCCGAGCACGCCGTTGACGTTGATCCCCTTGCCGGGGCCTATCGGCAGCTCATAGATATACGTCAGCTTCAGGAAATGCGGAAAGTGGCGGCCGGCCGCGAGTCCCCACTCTTCACCCGAGGCGTCCTGCTTCAGGTAGTTGTCCTCGGTTTTCGACCACGTGTAGGCGCCGAGGACCGCGAGGCCGTTGCTGAAGTGCCGGTCGACCGTGGTCTGCAGCGAGCTGTAGCGGGTCTTGCCCTTGAAGTTGTTCAGAGACGTGATGCCGGTGTACTGCGGATACGGCCGCAGCGCCTGCTGCACGGTGCCGGTAAACCCCGGGTACGGCAGGGGGATGCCGAGCTGCGGCTGGCTCGAGAGATTGCTGAACAGCAGGTCGCCGTAACGTCCCACAGCCTCGAACGGAATGCGGTTGATCTGGTTGCCATCGTTGGCGAGATCGAACGGCAGGTCGCGGCCTTGTGCCCCGATGTAGGCGACCATCATCGAGAAGTTCGCAGGGAGCTGACGCCGAAACGTGACGTTATAGCTGCTGAACTTCTCGCGCCGGGCCTCGTTCCCGGTGATCACCTGGCCGAAGCCCTGGTTATTCAGCTGCGTCGGGTCGTAGTTGGGGAGGGTCCCGCCGAAGTTCGGGTAGGCCTCGCTGAGATACATGACCGGATCCTGAGCGTTCGGCGTCGGCCGCGTGGCGCGCGTCACGGAGATGTTGGCGTTGTAGCCGGTCGAGTTCAGACCGCCGAAGTCCTCGCCGCCGCTATAGGCCGTCGCCGCGCGATGGCTCACGCTGTAACCGCCGCTGAGGGCCATCTTCTGCGATAAGGCATATGCGACGCCCAGCCGCGGCTGCAGCCCGCCGTAATACGTGTCGATGAAGGTCTTTCGTCCCTCCTGGCCGGCGAAGCGCAGCGCTCCTGGGCGGTTCCCGGCCGCGGCGTTGGGCAGGTTGAGGTCGAGGTTCGTCACGTAGCCGTTCTTCTCGTAGAACCCCGGCACGATGTCCCAGCGCAGCCCCAGGTTGAGCGTGAGCCTGGACGAAATCTTGAAGTCATCCTGCACATACAAGGCGAAGTCGCGCTGGTAGTAGTCGGTGTTGACCGCCTGCACCGGCCGGCTCGAGGTCTGAACTGCGCCGAGCAGGAAGCTGGCGTAGGCGTGCCCCGTCGTCTGATCGAACCCCGGCAGGTTCGTCTGCGCGGAATTGAAGTTGTAGGACGCCGTGCCGTCCGCGACCTCGTTGTCAACGAAGTAGAACCGCCCCTCGAACCCCGTCTTGATGCTGTGACGCCCGGTCACGAAGGTCAGATCGTCCTGAACGATGGTGCTGCCCTCGTAGCTCGCCCCGCGGCTGATGGAACCGTAATTGCCCAGATTCCCCAGGATCGCCGTTCCGCCAAACGCGAACCGCGGGAACGTCGTGTCCGGCTGGTTGCGCAGACCGATCCGCGAGGGCCAGCCGGCGTTGAAATGGACGCTCCGGTTTTCGTTCGCGAACCGGTTGTAGCCGAATGCGAAACGATGCAGCAGCCGATCGCTGATCATCCAGTTCTCGGACGCGCGGACCATCCAGCTGGGAGTGTTCTGAAGTTGATACAGGTTCGTCGGCAATCCGGGTGGCGCGCCGTAGCGTCCCCCAGCCGAATTGTTCCGAAGCCGCCACTCGCGGTTCACGTAGAAGGAGGCCTTGTGTCGCCCGGTGAGGACCTGGTCGTATTTCACCGCCAGCGTGTTCTGCTCGAAGACCGGGCAGCAGGTCCCCAGCACCGGCTGATTGTTGAACAGGCGATTGAGCTGGGGTGCGTCCCAAAGCCCCGTTTCGAGGGTGGTGCGGGCGACCGCGTCCCACATCTCCCGCGGGATCTGGTTGTTCGGGAACGGATTGCGCGTGACCCGGCCGTCGACGACGCTCGTCGACCGCGGATCATAGACCTGGCCGAAGCGAATCGGGCGGCCGAGTGCGTCCGTCCCGATGACCGTGCCCGAGCGGGCATCGCCCGTGTAGGCCGGATCGAAGAGGCGTGAGAAGTCGCCGTTCTGGAACTCGCGGGTCGGCAGCGAGCGGAACGCCGTGGACGTCTGTTCCTTGGCGTGCGTCTGCTCGAACGTCGCGAAGAAGAAGCTGCGATCCTTCCCGTTGTAGAGCTTCGGCAACACGATCGGCCCGCCCATGGCAACCGCCCAGTTCTGCTGGTCCCTCACCGGGGTCGCCTGGCCGAGCGCCTTGGCCACGAAGGGTTTCGCATCCCAGGCGGCATCCATCAGGTAGACCGCTCCGGATCCGTGGAGGGTGTTCGTGCCGGACTTGACGACGAAGTTCGCGACCGCCGTCTGGCCCCCCCCGTATTCCGCTCCGAGCGTGCCGGTCTGCAGCTTGAATTCCGAAATCGCCTCGGTCGGCGGCGACATCTCGTTGTTGCTGCCTCCCTGCAGGTTGCGGCCGAGCGGGATGCCTTCGATGAGGATCTCGTGCGAGTAGTTGCGGCCGCCGTTGATGGCCCCCTCGAACGTGCCCCCCGTGGTCCCTGGAAGGCTCGAAAAGATGAACTGCTGGATCTGGCGCTGACCGTCTCCCACGGCGACCGGCCACGTCTGGAACTCCTTGGTCGAGACGTAGTGCCCGATTTCGGCAGTACCAGTCTCAATCATCGGCGCCTGGACCGTCAGGGCCTCTGTGATGGCATCGACTTCGAGCTTGAAATCGAGCGTCAGCGTCTGCGCGGCCCGAAGGGTGACCTCGTTGGACACGGCCGGCCGGAACCCTGGCGCCGACACGTTGATCCGGTAGACCCCGCTCGACAAATACGGCATGACGAAGACGCCGGCGCCGGTCGTTGTCGACCTCGACTCGACGTTGGTCTCCGTATTGGTCGCGACCACGGTCGCCCCGACGAGCACCCCGCCGGCCGGGTCGGTGACCGTGCCGTTGAACTGGGATCGCGCCACCTGCGCATGCGCGACGCCGCCGCAGAGGACGGATACCGCGACGACCAGCGTCCCGCAGGCTCTCGTTGCCATCGTTGCCCCGCTTTCAATCGCACGGACGCCGGACGGCACATGTGGACGATCGAATGCCGGGCGTCAGTCGGCGTTCGTCCCCGAGCGACACCGACAGATCGATGCCTTCGACGTGCTGTGTACCAGCTTCATGGTGGCCTGTCAATGTCGGAAAGGTACCGACCGGGAAGGTACTGATCCTCGCGATCCCTGCCCCTGGCGGATGACATGCATCCTGTCAGGCGTCAGGCCGTCGAATCGCTCACGCTCGCCATCCGACCACCGCACCGTGAGGGGCGGGACTCTCGTTCGTCGGCCCAGGCCGAACCGGACGCGCATGTCGTTGTGCGAGAGATAGCTGCCGCCGCTACGCACCTCCGCCACCTGGAGCGATCCTCCGTCCTCGAGCCACACGCGCGCACCTATGGCATCGCGATTGGGAGACGTTCCCACGAGTTTCAGCGTGATCCAGTGGTTGCCGGACTGCGTGTCGTTGCGTAACAGCGTAGGGCGATCGTTCATGTTAATGATGAGGATGTCGGTATCGCCGTCGTTGTCGATATCTCCGAACGCAGCGCCCCGGCTCGATGTCTCGGTGAGCAGTCCTCCCCCCACCTCGGCACTGACATCCCTGAACCGGCCCTTCCCCACGTTCCTGAACAGCTGCTTGGGTTGGCGGTATTTGGTGCCCAACTCGAATCGATCGATTTCGGGGTACACATGTCCATTGGCGACGAAGATGTCGAGCAGGCCATCGTTGTCGAGATCGGCGAAGCCGGTTCCCCATCCCAGATACGGAAGACCAGGCGTCGTCACACCGGCCTGGTAGCTGACATCGCTGAAGAGCCCCTGGGCGCTGTTCTGATACAGCGTGTTGTGATCCTTGGAAAAGTTCGTGACGAACACGTCCAGGCGGGCGTCGCCGTCGTAATCCGCCGCGTCAGCGCCCATGCCGGCCTGCGCCTTGCCGTCGGCGCTCAGGGCGAGGCCGGAGGCGAGAGCGGTTTCCGAAAACGTTCCGTTGCGGTTGTTGCGGAACAACAGGTTGGGAACCGAATCGTTCGCCACGAAGATATCCGGCCAGCTGTCGCCGTCCAGGTCAGAAAAGATCACGCCAAATCCGTAGTGGCCGGGATCCGCGATGCCTGCGGAGCGGGTGACGTCTGTGAACGTTCCATCCCCGTTGTTCCGATACAGCGTGTCGGGCTCGCCAGGGAGATCTCTCGGACCGCACATCACATCCACGCCGAGGTATTTGCAGTTCGCCGAGGCGCCGCGCCGCGCCACCGTGACCGTGCTGAAGGCCAGATAATTGGCCACGTACAGGTCGACATCGCCGTCCCGGTCATAGTCAGCGAACGCGCAATTCGTGCTCCAGTGCCGATCGCCGACCCCTGCCCGGGCAGTCACATCCCTGAACGTCCCATCCCCGTTGTTGCGGAACATCACATTCGGGCCGAAGGCGGTGACGTAGACATCCTGAAAGCCATCACCGTCGTAGTCGGCAACGCACGTCCCCATCCCCCAGCCGCGTGCGCCGAGTCCGCTGGCGGGCGTGACATCGCTGAAGCGGCCCTTGCCATCGTTCCGGAGGAGCGCGACCATCTGGTCGCCGCCATGTGTGAGGCCGTCCAGCGTCGAGCCGTTGACGATCAGCGCGTCCATGTCGTCATCGTTGTCGTAGTCGAAGAACGCCGCCCCGTTTCCATTGACTTCGACGATGTAGTCCTTGGATGGGCCGCCGCAGATGTTCAGCAGCGTGACGCCGGCCTGACCGGCCACATCGACGAGCCGGATCACCCCGTCCCCGGCCTGCGGCCAGGCCACAAGCAGTCCGGCCAGAGCGGCCTGACACAGGACCGACGGCAGCGGGCGGTTCGCGCTTTTCATCAGGGCATCACTCCGTCGGATGACTATCCTAGTCCCGTCCGCCGACCGATGGGCACCCGGCCGCTGTCCACCGTTCCGGCCGGAGGATCCGCAAACGAATCACCGTGCCGTCTCGTCTAAGCCTCCGATGGACACCCTGATCGCCGACGTTCGCCACGGTCTGCGCCTGCTGCTGAGATCGCCCGGGTTCGCGCTGATCACCATCGCGACACTGGCGCTGGGCATTGGCGCCAACACGGCGATCTACTCGATCGTCGACTCGGTGCTGGTCCGGCCTCTGCC
>JANPJN010000554.1:0-10006 GCA_031425515.1 Acidobacteriota bacterium
GCTGGTCGGCGCCTTGCGCGCTCGCGATCGCCAGCTCGGTCATCCCCCGCGTCAGACGAGCGTTACTTGCGCCTAACGACGTTCCCTTTATCCAACACCTCGGTCGGCCCATCGACTCCCGTTCCGACGACATAAGCATAAGAGTCAGGAGACGTTTCGGTCCAAGTGAAGTGCATCGTTTTGGCTCCGGGCTTGTCCCCTCCGCGCCAACGCCACGTCTTTCCGTCGAGCTTTCCTGTAGCCATCGTCTGGTGGCCTTCCCTGGTGATGTTGAATCGCGTGTAAACGCCTTGAGCAGGGTCGAACCCGAGCACCGACAAATCGAGCGAGCGGCCCTTCGCGTCTTGCGACCTGCATACCAAATGGAACCGGCCATCAAACCACTCGCACGAGTCGACCACCCCGGCCGCGCCGCTTGAGGCACTCGGGTCGGCAGGGCCCTCGCCCCACTTGCCGACAAAGAACTCCAGGGGCCTGTGCTCCGGCCGAAGCTGGGGAGGCTGCGCGCGACCGGGTGCCGTCGCGGCCGCCAGAACCAGAACGATGGTGAAAATCCGTCCGACCATAGAATCCTCCCTGGGGTTATGAGCAATCCTCGAAGAAGCTGAACCGTATCACAGTCGGCGTGCCGGTTTGGTCCTGCCTTAGCGGTCCGTCCCGTGCCGACGCGTCCACTCCAAGCAAGGATTGCCAGTGCCGTGGGCGGTGGAGGTGGCCACACCGCCGACGTTGGGGCTGCCGATTCTGGATGCGCCTGGATGTGTCGCCGTGCCGCGGGCTGAACTGCTCTGCAACCCGCGGGCTAGAATCGCTCGAATATCGAGCGTTCGAGTGGCGCCGCCAACGACAATCATTCGCGGCCGCGCCACCGCCGTGACAGGGGATACACGAGTTGGGCGAACCAGCGACTGGGAACCTTGCCGCCACCGCTCAACCCGTATCGGGTCGGCCAGGCGTCTGGAAGGTAGTAGGTGCCGAACAAGATGTCCCAGACTGGGGTATGCACCGAAAAGTTCTTGTCCAGGGCGTTCGTCTCGGCGCTGTGATGCCAGTGGTGAAAGGCGGGTGTGGCAATGAGCCTGCGCAGCGGTCGGAACACCCACCGCACGTTTGCATGAATGAATGTCGCCTGGCCGGCGACGAGAAACACGTAGACGAACAAGGCGGCGTTCGAGAAGCCGAGCACGAAGATCGGTACATAGGTGAGTCCACGCGTCAGGATGACGTCCACCAGATGCAGGCGCGATCCTGCCAGCCAGTCCATCTCCTCGGCGGAGTGATGAATCGCGTGAAATCGCCAAAGCAGCGGCACCGCGTGGAAGCTGCGATGGACCCAGTACTGGGTGAAATCGGCCACGAGCATGACCATGGGCACCTGCACAACGAGCGGGAGCGACGCGACCGCCTGGCTTACGGAAGGGACCCGCGCCCAATCGAACAGGATCAGCGCCGGCTTCAGCGTCAACACGGTCAGGACCTCGATCAAGAGCGAGTTGACGAAGAAATACGTGAGGTCGACCAGCCAGTGACGGCGAAACACGGGCTGATCACCGCGGAGCGCGAACAGCCGCTCGAGCGGCACAAAGACGGCCGAGTAGAGCAGCAGATTGAGCACGAAGAAGTCCAGTGCCAGCCACGAACCGCCTCCGGGCGTCTGAGCGATCGCCGGGGCCTGTGAGCCGCCCAGCAGCGCCGCGGCGAGCGTCAGACCGATTCCGGTGAGAGCCAGGGCCTTGTTCGCGCGGAGCACGACGCTGATGCTCCCCAGCACAAACGACGCGACCAGGATCAGATGGATCGCTGCGCGCAGATACGGAGAGAGATAGAGAGGCCGCAGGTCCGTCTGCGTCAGGTACTCGGGCAGACGCGCGCTGAGCACGAGGCCCAGACCGACGATGCCGAGGATGGCGGAGAGCAGTCCGCTGATAAAGCCAGAGCCGAACGACATCGGCTCAGTCGTCTGCAGCGCAATATGTCCCCTGGGCTGGCGTTCGTGCCCTGGCTCGATCATGGTGCCTTCCTCCGGTGCGCACCGTCACACCGCTCAGCCTCGTTCGTCATGTCTGGGAAGCGCCCCCGTCGTGCGTGTGATCACACCTTCCAGCCGCCGGAAGAACTGGAGAGCTTGGAGCGGCCGGTTCCACCAGCCAGTCGTGATGCAATAGTGCGCATCGAACTCGCCCCCATGGTGTGCAGCATGCGCGGCGTGCGGCAGCACGACACGGGCATATTGCAGAACGCGGACGGCGTGTGGCGGCGAAGGCATGTGCGACCACTGATGGATTTGATTGGTCATCCCGGCAAACGCACAGAGCGAGAGGCAGAACACCGCAGCCGCCTGCCACCCCACGGTATCGATGGGCATGCGGAGTACGAAGACGAGGAGCGGGATGACGGCTGCGGCGGAATCGCCGTTGGTATCCGGAAAGGAGCGCCGCAGAAAGTCATCGGGATGGGTGTGATGAATCCGGAACGGCAGCAAGACGCGCTTCCCGATGAGGGGCAGATCGGCACGTCCCCACGTATCGGCCACCCAATGGACCAGCCCGGACAGGAAATCCGCTGCGGCAAGGCCCGCGACTACGGCGAGCGGCACCCACCATGTCAGCTCCACGGCAACGCAGACGCGGACGACGGCAGCGGTGAGCAGGACCAGCGAACAGCCAATCCAGGCGAACGACAGAACGAGTTGTCCACGAGGTGTCGCAGCGAGCACCGGGAGGACAGCCGTCGCCGACCCTCCACCCCGCTCCCGGGCGCGCGAAACGGATGTGCCCATGTGGAACCCTCCATGCCTGCCGCCATCCTGACCACCATGAATGGCTCGGACATTTCTGGTGATGCACGCTGGCCGTTCAACTCGTTGACGCGCTGGATCGGCCAGCGGCGACTCGAGGCCGCTCTATCGCCTCTCGTGCTTTTGAATCTCTACGACAAACCGCATGCTGCGCCAGGTTTCCACCGGCCGCGCACCGAAGGAGCTACCCATGCGCTCCGGCGGAACGCACTTGACGTAGATGCCCTGGATCTCCCTGACGCTGCACTCCACGGACCACTCCCCGGCGGTGCCCGCATGGACGTTTCGCAGCGTCACCGTATCCCCTACCCCGAACGGCAGCGGCTCGGCTTGTGCGCGGACGACAGATCCGGCGAGGCTGTACCCCGCCACAACTCCGACCACGAGTGCGAGAACGACCCATCGGTTCGACATCTGGAGATCCTCCCTCTGAGTAGACGCGCCGCCGCGCGGATGGTTGGAGTGGTTGCTACCTTATGGGCTCGGCGGTGTAGATCAGCCCGCCCTGATTACTGACGAAGGCGAACCCGCAGGGGTCCGTCTTGTCCTTCAGCATGAACCAGTAGCCATCGGCGGTGACGTCGAGCGTCAACTGCCACCCTGGCAGCAGCTCCTGGTCGGGGCTGAAGTTGAGCTTCGTCAACAACTCGGCCGCCGGCCCTGTCTGCTTCGCGGCGAACGGCGACATCGGCAGTTCCACCTGGCGCAGGTATGTCCTGGTGCGACTGCCGGGCTGGTTCGCTTCGAGGTTGTTGATGGTCCGCGTGGCCATCAGTCCCTCTCTGCGCCGGGCGGTCTGTTCGGGCGTCTTCGGCGCACCCGGGATGCACTCCTGCGCAGAGACGTCAGCGACGCCCAGCGCGGCCAGGATCATTGTCAACAACGCAAGTCGGTGGGTCATGGCTCCTCGGTGTGATGATGTGGGAAGTGAAGGTCCCAGGAGACCGCACCTCGCTCCGAATATGACCGCAGCACGGCCTGTCAGCGCCTGGCCGCCCGAGCGCTCCGTTTGATATCGACGACCTCCAAGCCCGTCGCCTCGGCGACGGCGAGTTGACGATCGTCAGCGGACACGAACTTGCGGCAGCCTGCCGCATGTGCTGCGGCCACGTGGAGAAGATCCAGGCTCCGCGTAAGCAGGATAACCGTATGGTTCTCGGAAAACCCGCAGGCACTCGCGAACACGCGGTCCCAGTCGAGCGGCAGCGGCACGAGTCGCTGCGCCTCGATATCTTCCTGTAGTTGCGCCCGGATCGCGCGATACTCCTTCTCGCTGATGAGTCCCCGGCCGGTCAGCAAGGCGAACGCATTGGCAACCTCGAGCTCGTGCAGCGCGGTGAACGGAACTTGCGGCGACGTTCGGAGTGCACGCCGAGCTGCTGGTGAGCAGCGTTCGGACACATAGACAGGCACCAGCGCACTCGAATCGACGTAGGTCGTCACCGATCGCCTCGCCCTTCCGTGACCGCGGCGGCCCCTCCCGGCACAATGAGGCGCTTGCCAAAGACCGCACGTGCTCTGGCCTCGAGATCCGGCCACGGTGATGTCGGATGGCCGTCTCGCATCGGCGCCAGGCGCGCGACGGGCCGTCGGCGGCGTGTGACCTCGATGACCTGGCCTCGCTCGACGCGGGCCAGCACGCTCTTGAGGTTCTGCTGCAGCTCCCGAATGGAAATCGAGTGCTTCTGCATGTATAACATTTTGTACGACAACTGACGAAGAGTCAATGGACAGGCGCACCCGGTGTGCGCTGCTGCGCGAAGGCTTCAGGAGCGTCAGGGCGACCTGGGGCGCCGGGCAACGTTCGACACCGCAACCCCGTCTAACGGGCCATCATGCCCTTCCCCCACCTCCTCCAGGACCTCCGATATACGCTCCGCACCCTGCGCGCCAACGCCGGCTTCGCGGCCTTTGCCATCCTCATCGCCGGGCTCGGCATCGGCGCCAGCACCACGGTCTTCACCGTCGTCAATACCCTGCTCCTGCGGCCCCTGCCCTTCGAGAAACCGTCAGAGCTGGTCTGGATCGCCAACCGCGACATCCCCAGCCTGTCGGGCCAGACGACGCAGGTGGGGTATTTGCTGGACCTGCGGGAGAGAAGCCAGACGCTGTCGGAGGTGGCCGGCTACTTCGCCTTCTACGGCGTGAGCGACAACCTCCTGACCGGGCGGGGCGAGCCCGAGCGGCTCAGCGGCGTGCCGGTGTCGGAGAACTTCTTCCACGTGCTCGGGGTGAAACCCCTGATGGGCCGCCCGTTCGATGCGCGCGAGAGCGCCTGGAACGGCCCGAAGGCGGTGATGCTCGGCTACGCGCTGTGGGAGCGCCGGTTCAACCGCGATCCGGCGATCGTCGGCACCTCGCTCGTCATCAACGACACGCCACACACGGTGGTGGGCGTGCTCCCGGAGTCGTTCGACTTCGCGACGATCTTCGCACCGGGTAGCCGCTTCGACCTCTACTTTCCGTTCCCGCTGAGCCCGGAAACGAATCGCTGGGGCAACACGATGGCGATGATCGGACGCCTGACGCCTGGCGCGACGCCGGCCAGCGCGCAGGCCGAGCTCCGCGTGCTCGCGCCAATCATGAGCCGCGAACATCCGGAGCGCAACGGCTTCGGCGGCGTGGTGACGCCGCTCTCGGAACACGTCAGCGGCAACATCCGGCTCGCCGCGCTGGTCCTCGCCGGGGCCGTCGGCATGGTCATGCTGATCGTCTGCGCCAATCTGTCGAACCTCCTGCTCGCCCGCGCGGCAGGCCGGCAGAAGGAAATCGCGATCCGGATGGCGCTCGGCGCCGGACGCAGACGTCTGGTGGCCCAGATGCTGACGGAAGGTCTCGTGCTCGCCTCGGCCGGCGCCCTCCTCGGCCTCGCGCTCGCGGCCGCCGGCACGCGGCTGCTCACCAACCTCGAATCGGTCAGCATCCCGCTGCTGCGGAACGTCACGACCGACACCGCCGCCCTCGTGTTCACGGTCGCCGTCACGCTGATCACGGGAGTCGTCTTTGGCCTGGTGCCGGCCCTGCAGGCGTCGGCGTCCGGAATGATCGGCGCACTCAAGGACTCGGGCCGTGGCTCCACGGGCGGTCGCGAACGGACCTTTGTCCGTAACGCGCTGGTCGTCTCGGAAATCGCCTTCGCCTGCGTCCTGCTCGTGGGCGCCGGCCTCCTGATCCGCAGCCTGGTCAGCGTGCTCGACGTGCACATGGGCTTCGATCCGGCGCGCGCGGCCACGATACGCGTCGATCCCGACGGCCGCATGAGCACTCCGGAACAGCGCATCGCGTACCTGGACGACGTCCTGCGGCGTGTGGGACAGGCCCCGGGCATCGAGCGCGCGGCCATCACCGACACGCTCCCCTTCGGCCGCAATCGCACCTGGGGCGCGGCGGCCAAAGGGGTCACGTACGAGCGCGGCAAGCTGCCGCTGGCGTTCGTGCGAGTCGTGACCGAAGGCTACCCCGCCGCCATGGGCATCCCGCTCCTGGCGGGACGCGATCTCGCCGCCAGCGATGCGCGCGGCAAAGAGCCGGTCATCCTGATCAACAAGAGCCTGGCCGACGCGCTCTGGCCCGGGCAGGACCCGCTGGACAAGTTCATCGCTGGCCCCTGCAACGCCGACCGCCGCGTCGTCGGCATCCTCGGCGACGTGCGGCACCTGTCGCTGGAGCAGCCGGCCGGCAACGAGATGTACATTCCGGTGCGCCAGTGCGCCGATCTGCCGGGGGCGTATCTGGTCGTGCGCTCGACCCTCCCGCCCGGTCAGATGGCGGCGACGCTGCGAGCCGCGCTGATCCCGATTGCGCCGAATCTCGCCGGCAACGACTTCCGCACCTTGCAGCAGATCGTGGACCGGTCCGTGTCGCCGCGGCGCTTCATGGTGCTGCTGCTCGGAGGCTTTGCCGTGTTCGCGCTGATCCTGGCGTCGCTCGGCATCTATGCGCTGATCTCCTACTCCGTCAGCCAGCGCACGCAGGAGATCGGGATTCGCATGGCCCTCGGGGCCTCCGCGCGCGACGTGCAGACGCGCATCATCGGTCAGACGCTCCGCCTGGCCGCGATTGGTCTCGTGATTGGGGCCGGCGCCTCGGCCTGGCTGGCGCACGGCGCCGCCGGGCTGCTCTTCGGGGTAACGGCAGGCGATCCTCGAACGTTCGCCGCGACGGTCGCCGTGCTGGCAACAGTCGCGCTCGTGGCCGGCTATCTGCCCGCCCGGCGTGCGTCACGCATCGATCCGATGGTGGCGCTCCGCGCGGAATGAGTCGTCACGCGAGCCCGCGATGAGCCGGGGCGTCCTCCCGGCACCGCGGCCCGATGGCAGTATCGACAGAAGCCGTAGCGCAGGTGCTACAATGCCGACATGCGGCAGCGGATTACCCAGCGCGAGCTGCGCAACGAAAGCGGCCGCATCATGCGGGCTCTCGACAGGGGGAAGGCTTTTCTCGTCACCCGGAATGGAGTGCCCGTCGGGGAGTTGAACCCGGTGCGCCAGCGTCTGTTCGTGCCGGCCGACGCCGTGGCGGCCGCCTTCACCGGTGCCCCCCGTATCGCGCGGGAGCGGTTCCGGAAGGACGTGGACGCCCTTCTCAATCAGGATGCGACGCCCCGTGGCTGACTCCCGGCCGCCGAGGGGGCTCATCGACACGTCGGTGATTATCGACTTGCCGGAGATTGCGCTGAACCTGTTACCGGTGGAACTGGCGATCTCGGCAGTCACCCTGGCGGAGCTCGCGGCCGGGCCGCACGCGACCACCGACATCGCGGAACGCGCGAAACGCCAGGACCGGCTGCAACGAACCGAATCCACCTTCGAACCGCTTCCTGTGGACGCCAGCGTCGCGCGGGCCTACGGCCGCGTCTACGCCGCGGTCAGCAGGTCAGGCCGCAAGGCGCGCGGCCGACGGGCCGTCGATCTTCTGATTGCGGCGACGGCAGTCGCAGCCGGCCTCCCCCTCTACACTCGCAATCCCGCAGACTTCGCCGGCCTGTCCGACCTGCTCACGGTCGTGCGGGTCTGATCCTGACGTCGGCCGCACCGGTGCCTTCGGAGTGCATCGGCTCGTCAGCCGGCGACCTTCTCGATCGAGCGCTTCAGATCGTTGAGGTCGTCGGTCAGGACGCCGCGCACGCTGCCGTCAATGGCCCACTCCAGCGGGGTCAACAGCCCGGGCGGCAGTCCGCCGTGTCCCATCGCGAACTCGACGCTGACGTTCGTGCCGTCAGCCGTAGGCTCGAAGGTGAACTCCGCCGTGATGCGGATGCCCGCCTTGTAATGCGTGATCGTGTAGCTCCGATTCCATTCGATGGCGGTCACTTCCATCTCCGCATCGTCGAGCCGCCCGAGGACCTGACGCGTGTCGCGCCAGCGCGTGCCCAGGCCGAAGCGTCCCTGCGTGAGCCGCTCGATCTGCTTGATCCCGGACACGTGCGCCGCGCCGTGCTCGATATCGGTGAAACGCTCGAAGACCTGCTCGACTGGGGCGGCTATCTGACTCGAGACCTTGGCGGTCGCCATCGGAGCTCCTGACCCGGGGTTGCCGGCGTGGACTGACGCGGACGCACGTCGCGCCCGAACACCGCAACGCTAGCGGATCCCGGCTCTGGATGTGTGTGCAATATGGAACAGGCTGCCCAATGGGAGCGGTGTTCAACTTGGCGAACCCAGGGGCGAGATGATCACACGAAGACACTTGATGATGAGGCCGGAGCCACGTTGGCCGTACCGCTCTCGGTGCAGCGCTGCTCGCCGGGCGGGCGCGACCGCACGTATGCCGAGGCGGTTGCGGACACATGGCGCCGCCCTCCTGAACTGCGAACGTCGGATTGGATGTCACGTCAGCGTGAGCTCGTGCGCTGCGCCACCCTCGCGCCGTCGAGCCACAACACGCAATGCTGTATCCAGGCGGCCATGCGAACGCGTAGATGGGCGAGGCCACCCTGGAGGTGGCGCCACACGAAGCGGTGACTATCGCCCTGGAGCCGACAAAGGCCATCGCGTCTGGGCATCCGCAATGCGTTTCTGAATCAGCCGGTCGAGGTCGCACGGGTGCGCCCGCAGTTCGCCACCTACCTTGGCCTGGGCAACGCCCGGCCAGACCTCGTTGTTCGATTCGGCCGAGGACCCCAGATGCCGCGCTCCCTTCGTCGTCCCGTCGAAGCGGTGCCCTTGTGACGAACAGTGTGGCATCCGGACTGCCGCCTACTTCGAGCCCGGCAGCGCGAACGCGATGACGCTGTCGTCTGTGACCGGGTTGCCGAAGAACCCGCCGCCGGTGGCCGCAATCACGACGTACTGCCTCCCGTCGCGCCCTTCATACGTCATCGGCGTAGCCTGCGCCGCGCCCTTGAGTGTGTGCGTCCAGAGCTCGGCGCCGCTCTTCGCGTCGAACGCGCGAAACCGGCTATCGTCGGTGGCCCCGATGAAGACGAGGCCGCCGGCCGTCGCAATCGTCCCGCCGTTACCCGGACGACCGGTCTTCTGCTTGTCCGCGGGCAGGCTGTCGGTCACGCCCAGCGGCACGCGCCACGCGAACTCGCCGGTATTCACGTTGACGGCGGTGAGCTGCCCCCAGGGCGGCTGCTGGCACATCATGTTTGAGGCGTTGTCCTTGAAGCGGCCCCCGCCCGGGAACCCCTGATACGGACCGTCCGGATCGACGCGATTCCCCTGACCGTCCCCGCGCGCCGCTCCCCCCACGCTCGGGTCGCGATCCTTCAACCCTGAGATCTGTCCGAGCTCGCTGGTGCTGACGAACAGGTATCCCAGTTGCGGACTGAACGACGTGCCGCCCCAGTTCACGCCGCCGTGGTTGCCGGGGAACTGCACGCGCAGCCGGTTGTAAGACACCGGTAGATAGGGCCCCCCAAGCTGCATGCCTTCGATCAATTTCCTGCACGCGGCCTCGAGCTCCGGCGTGACCGTCGCGACATCCGCGGCCGTGAACGCCATCCGGGAGAGCGGCGCAGGCTTCAGAGGGAACGGCTGCGTTTTCGCTGTCTTCTCGAGCGGCACTTCACTCTGCGGCACGGGGCGCTCCTCCACGCCGTAGATCGGTTTGCCGGTCACGCGGTCGAGGAGGAACAGCAGGCCGTTCTTGCTGATCACCGCCACCGCGGGAATCGTGCGCCCACCCTGCCTGACGTCGATCAGCGCCGGCGCCGACGCGAGATCGGCGTCCCAGATGTCGTGACGGACGACCTGGAAGTGCCAC
>JANPJN010000555.1:0-3601 GCA_031425515.1 Acidobacteriota bacterium
CCGCGGCCGGGGGCGCGCGCCTGCGCAACCCGAACCTCAATGCGGCCAAGCGCACGACGGCGCTGGCCGCCCCGGCCGATTACTTCGAGGCGACGTTCACGGCGCAGGCCAACGTGCCCTACCACCTCTGGGTCCGCTCGCGGGCGGATGGCGACAACTACGCGAACGACTCGGTCTTCATCCAGTTCTCGTCCGTCGCCGGGGCGCTCATCGGCACCACGGGCGCCGCCGAGATGAATCTCGAGGACTGCTCCGGCTGCCGCGTGGCCGGATGGGGCTGGCAGGACAACGGCTACAACGCCGTGGGGGCGGACATCGTCTTCACACAGGCGGGCACCCAGACCATACGGGTCCAGACCCGTGAGGATGGCCTGTCGATCGATCAGATTGTGCTGTCGCCGCTGGCGTCACGCGCGACATCGCCGGGCGCGCTGAGGAACGACACCACCATCGTGCCGAAATAGACGCGCGTGCTCAGGATGGGTGCGGCGTGCTCCCGGCACTCTCGACGAGCGGCTCGTTGAGGAACCGCACGAGCGGCATCGCCGCCTTGAAGGTCTCGAGCAGCGCGGGATAGAACGCCGGCGTCGTGGCGAACGCGGGCGGGAACTCGCGGCCCATCAGAAAGTGGCGGAACTTCAGATACGCGGCGGCGGGATCGTCCGCCGCGTATCCCCGCGGGACACGCGTCAGCCGGTCACCCTCCAATTCGCCCAGCACTCGTTTGAACCGCGGGCTCCGCACCAGCGTGTGGATTTCCGGATACGTGTCGGCGATGTGCGATCGGATCCGGACGAGGTGGTGCGGCTCTGGCGCGTAGAAGCCCCCGCCCATCCACACCCACCGCGGATTGACCTCGAGATACAGGCCCGCACCGCCGCCCTTCGGCAGGGACTTCCACCGGAACGAGGCTGCCACCTGCGTCTTGAGGGGGGACTTGTCCTCGCTGAAGCGCGTGTCCCGGTAGATCCGGTACAGCGACGTCTTCGGCGATGCGGAGAGCTCGGGTGCGAACCGTGCGAAGTCACGGGCGAGCTGCTCGATGACCGCGATCATCGGGTCGCGCACGACACGGTCGTACTCTTCACGCCGGGCCCGGAACCATTCGCGATCGTTATTTCGTTTCAGGGCGCGCAGGAAGCGCAGCGACTCGGCTGAAAACTTCGGAGGCATCCGTCCATTATCGCGTGCCGTGCGTGGAACCGGCATCCGCCCCGGAGTCGCCGCTGCACGGCCTGTGTTGCGGCTGCGATCAGACCACGACCGTTGCCGCCTGGCGTGGCGTCAGGCTGACGCCGGCGGGTCGCCGGCGACGAGGGGAGGGACGCGCTCCTGGAGGAGCGCGACGAGCTCCGGCTGCAGGAAGGTGTAGTCGTCTGCGATGTCGAGGCACACCAGCCGGCCCAGCGAGGGATGCCCGGGAAACATCCCCTCGAGGGCGGCCTGCTGCCCGTCGTCCATGGTGATCACCATGTCGGCCCAGTCGAGCATGCGGGCCGTCACTGTGACCAGGGCGTCAGGGCCGGTCCCCGCGGATCGCACGTCCAGGTCGCGACGCTTGCAGAACAGCCGCTCCGCCGTCGCGCTGCGAACACGATTCTGACGGCAGACGAAGAGGATCCGGCGCGGTCTCGGCACAGACATCGAAGCGCCGTCATCTTAGCAAGGATGGGCGGCCCGTCGCTGTGGGATAATCGCTCAGTCGGGGCGTAGCGCAGCCTGGTAGCGCATCTGCTTTGGGAGCAGAGGGTCGGGGGTTCGAATCCCTCCGCCCCGACCACTTCGTCTCGCGGCCGAAGATGTCAGCCTGAAGAAATGACCGTCCTCCCCTCTGTTCCTCCCCAGGCGGCCGGCATCACCGTCCTGATCTGTACGTTCAACCGGAGCGCGTTGCTGCGCCAGACGCTCGACAGTCTGGCGTTGATGGACGGGGTTCCGGAGCCCTGGGACGTGCTCGTGGTGGACAACAATTCCACGGACGACACCGGGGCGGTCGTCTCCAGCCTGATCCCGACGTTCCCCGTACCGCTGCGCTGCCTGCGCGAGCCTCGCCAGGGCAAGTCCCACGCCCTCAACACGGGCATCGCCGCCACTCCGGCGCACATCGTGGCCTTTACAGACGACGACGTGGTGGTGTCGCGGCGGTGGCTGGCCGAAGCGGTCGCGCCGCTCGTCGCGCGCGACGACGTGGACTACACGGGCGGTCCGGTGCGGGCCATCTGGGGCGCCCCCCGCCCCGGCTGGCTGCCGGCGGAGAACAGCAACCTCTGGGGCACGATCGCGGCGCTCGATTACGGGCCCGATCCCTTCGTGTTCGAGGACCGACGGCGCATCCCCATCGGCGCGAACATGGCCGTGCGGCGGAGCGTATTCGACAGGGCAGGCGTGTTCAACCCGGCCCTCGGCCGGACGGGGGACTCGCTCCTCGGGCAGGAGCAGGCGGAGTTCTTCCACCGCACCCGCTACGCAGGCATTCGAGGCCTGTACGTCCCGGCCATGGAGCTCGAGCACCACGTGCCGGCCGCGCGGCTCACGCAGCACTACTTCCGGCGCTGGTGGTTCTGGAAAGGGATTTCGCGCGCCCGTCTCCACCGGCTGCATCCCGAGACGGAGCTCGGGCTCGACCTGCGACGCGTGCCGCGCATCGCCGGCGTGCCGCGCTTTGCTCTTGGGGAAGTCGTGGCCCACACGCGCGCGTTTCTCGCACAGCTCGCCCGGCGGGATCGGCTGAAGGCGGCCGAAGCGCAGATGATGCTGATGTATTCGGTCGGGTACGTGGTCGAAAGCTGGCAGACGCGGGGCACGCCGCTCGAACGCTAGGAAGCGTTCTGCATCTTCATCCGGGCCCGGAAAAACCCCACGTAGTACCAGAGCCGCGTTTCATGGAAGAAGCGCCGGTCGCCATCACGCGCCATCGCGGCGCGCACGTATCCGCCCAGGTGCTGCAGGAACTCGCGATACAGGAAGAGCGGCGACCCCAGGATTCGCCGCGCCCCGTGTGGCTCCTCGATCAACGCGCCGTCAGGGCTCAGCCTGTCGCGAAAGCGCATCAACGCGTGATATCTCCCCGTCGTCGCCTGCCAGCGCCGGTGGTAGCGGCGCTCGAGGCGATCGGCCGGCACTTCAACCGTGACCTCCATGCCGGGGAGATACAGCCCCTGGCGACCCGCCCTCCACAACCGTAGCTCCAGCTCGCGGTCCTGATTGCGCGGATAGTCCGGAGAGAAGCCGCCAATCAGATCGAAGACCTCCCGCCGGAACGCAAAGTTCGCCCCGAGGAGACAGGCAGAGGCCTGCTTCGCATTCAGGTATGCGGGGTCGGGGCGGTCCTGGACTGCGATCGGTCCCCAGTGTGGTGCGGTGAGCCACGACGGCCGTGGGGTGACCCACCGGGGAACGACCCGTCCTCCGATGCAGTCCGCTTCCGGATGCTCGTCGAACGCCTGCTTCATCGACCACACCCAGTCAGGGCCGGCCTCGACGTCGTCGTCCAGGAACGCGATGATGGGCGCCGTCGTGGACGCGACGCCGGTGTTGCGGGCGTATGAGACACCCTGCCGCGGTTCGAACACGTAGCGGAGGTGGCCGGCGGGCGCGCGCG
>JANPJN010000556.1:0-3474 GCA_031425515.1 Acidobacteriota bacterium
CGGTGGAATGCTCCTTCGCGTCCATGTCGGTGAAGTCCCGCCCCTCGATCATCGGAATCTTCATCGTGGCGAAATATCCGGGCGACAGGGCGTTCATGAAGGCCTGCATGTCCTCGCCGTCCCTCGGCGTATGGCCCTCGACCGACATGCTGTTGTCCCATTCATCCCCGGCGAGGATGGGCACCGCCGCAAGGGCGGCCGACGTCACACCGGGCGCGCTGCGGAGCCGGTCGAGCAGCTCCCGATAGAACAGCACCGCTCTGCCGTCGTCGTATCCGCTCAACGCCGGAGACAACTGGAAGGTGATCAGGTTGTCGGCGGCGACGCCGGTGTCAGTCGTCTTCAGATTCTGCAGGCTCTTGACGAAGAGGCCGGCGCCGAAGAGGAGCAGGAAGCTGAGCGCCACCTGCGCGGTCACGAGCCCCTTGCGCAGAAACAGCGAGCCTGCCGTGCCGGCAATCGAGCCCATCGTGTCCTTCAGCGTCGTCCATGGATCGGGACGGCTGGCGCGGAGCGCAGGCAGCAGGCCGAAGAGGATGCCGGTGAGGAACGTCAGGCCCAGGGTGAAGGCCAGGATGCGGGGATCGGGATGCGCGTTGACGAGGAGCCGACGCCCGTCGGTGGGGATCAGCGCAAGAAGGCCGCGGGTGAGCACGATCGACAGGAACAGGCCGGCCACTCCGCCGGCGAGCGAGAGCACCAGACTCTCGACGAGGAGCTGGCGCACCAGCCGCCCGCGCGAGGCGCCGAGCGACAGACGCATCGCCATCTCCTTCTGACGCATGAAGCCGCGCGCGATGAGGAGGTTGGCCACGTTGGCGCAGGCAATGAGGAGCACGAGCCCCACCATGCACATCAGCACGACGAGCGCGGTGGAGAACTCGTTCCGCAGCGGGGAATACCCGATCGCGGCGCTGACGACGACGAGCCGCCCCTGGAGGAAGCGGTCGCGCGAGTACGGCGACCAGTCCTTCGCGGCGGGCAGCGTCGCTTCGTAGCCGCGGATTTGCGTGAAGAGCCCCTGCAGCGGCCCTTTCGCGGTCTCCACCGTGTAGCCCGGTTTGAGCCGGCCGAAGACCTGGATCCAGCGTGAACGGCGGTCGTCCATGTGCAGCCAGCCCCAGTCGGGCAGCATCGCCTCCTTCATCAGCACCGGCACGCGAATCTGGGGCGACATCGTGGGGTCGATGCCGGAGAAGCCCTCGGCCGAGACCCCGACGATCGTCATGGGCGAATCGTTCACGAGAATCTTGCGTCCGAGCACCCCCGGGTCACGGGCGAAGCGGCTGACCCAGTAGCCGTGGCTGAGGACGACGACCGGGTGCCCCTGATAGAGCTGGTCGTCTTCCGCCGAGCTGAAGACCCGGCCGAGCGCGGGCTTCACGCCCAGCATCGAGAAGTAGTTGCCGGACACGAGCTCCGCCTGCAGCCGTTCGGTGCGGTTGTCGAGGCTGACGGACGCGGGCACGAGGCGGCGGCACAACACTTCGGCGAGCGGATCCGCGCGCTGCTGCAGATCCTGATAGAGCGGATACGAGTGCATCCGCCCCCCCATGTTGCTGCCGTTGTGCGACCCCTCCTGATACAGCATCACGAGCTGATCGGGCGCGGTCACCGGAAGCCTGCGGAGCAGGATCTGATCGATCAGCGTGAAGATCGCGGTGTTGGCGCCGATGCCCAGGGCCAGGGAGAGAATGGCCACGGTGGCGAACAGCGGGTTGCGGCGCAGGCCGCGGACTGCGAGGCGAAGGTCCTGGAGGGTGTTCGTCATGCAGTGCCTTGGACGGAACTGGCGGCAAGAAGGTTGGCGCTATTTGTCCTCACCCGGGGTGTTTTCCTTCCGCCGTCGGTCCCTGAGGTCGCCGCGCATGACGACACCCTCGTGGACGAGCGCCAGGAGCGCCACGCAGGCCGTGTCGCTGCGCAGGGTGCGAGGCCCGGCCGAGGCGATGCGAAAGCCGTGCGTGGCGAGGAGGTCCAGTTCGTAGGGGGTCCAGCCGCCTTCGGGGCCGATGGCGAGCAGAACAGGCCCGCGCACGGCGTCGCGCACCAGTGCGGTCAGCGAGTGGTGGGCGCCTGGATGCGCCGTCAGGCGGAGGCTGGACGGACACAACGTGTCGAGCTCGTCCTCGAGCAGGACCTTGAGTTGCCGTCGCACGGATACCTTCGGGACGTGCGTGTCGCGTGCCTGTTGCAGCCCCTCGATCAGCAGGGGCCGGTAGGCGGCTTCGTCCAGCAGATGCGTGTCGAAGTAGTTCCGCTCCACGCGCGCCGCGTTGGTCAGGATGATGTGCCCGACGCCGAGCGCCGCGATCTGCGCCCACAGGCGCCGCAGGACTTTGGGGCGGGGTAGCGCCAATAGAAGATCCACCGGCGGCCTGGGTGGGATCGCTTCGAACTGGCAGTGAAGGTCCACACGCGTGTCCGTCACCGCGACCACGGTCGCGACGCCGAGTGGGCCGTCAACGATGCCGACGCGAAGAGGATCCCCGGGTGCGGCGTGCAGCACCTTGATGATGTGACGGGCGCGAGCGCCGTCCAGGGAAAGCCTGCCGTCCGCGGGGGCTTCGTGCGCGTCGAGCAGGACCAGATTCACGATCGCGGAGATTTTGCCGTGTTGCCCCTGGCGGTCAACAACTTAGCGTAAAGATGAGTGTCCCCTACTTGCGGCGGGAGAGCTGCTCCATGGCGGCGCGGGCCTCGTTGTCGAGCGCGTCCGACACGGTGTCGCGCATGGCGGCCTCTGACGGGTCGGCGCCGGCCAGCGCGTCCATGCCGGTGGCCATCCCTCCCCCCGCGCCGGTGGACACGGCGCCCATGATCGTGGCGCGAGGGTCGAAGTAGCTGCCCAGCGGCCCCGTACCCGCACCACCCGACAGAGTTCCCATCGCGCCCATGGGGTTCATCATCCCCATGCCGCCCATCATCGCGAAGCCGATGTAGAGCCGGCCGGCAAACGCCGCGAGCCGCAACGCCGACCCGACGCCGAACCCTCCCGAGGACGCCTTGACGTTGCCCGCAGCCTTCGGCGCGGAGGTGGCCTCCACCGCAAACAGCTTGTACTCGAGCTTCACGTCGTGGCTGTCCTTTGGCGGCCCGCCGCCGGTCGCACGCATGACGCTGCCCATCCTGCCGGGTTTCGAGGTCTTGATCTCGGTGATCTCGCTGGCCAACACGAAATCACACGCGAGTTTCGCCGCCTCGGCCTCGACGCCCGTGACTGTCGACCCCTTCAGCGGAATCGCTTCGTAGGATCCCTTGAACCGTCCCGCGAGCTCCTGCCGGAGCCCGGTCCCGGCGAGCGTACGAGTGGTACGGTTCACCGGCTCGAGGACCCCTATCCGGACGACACCCGGGCGCTTCGGCGCCGCCGCACTGCTGCCATCGGCCGTCGATCCGAACAGGGCGTCAGACAACGACCCCCCGCTCGCGAGCGCCGGGATGATCTCGGCGCTGCTGTTGGCCTCGGCGAAG
>JANPJN010000557.1:0-12903 GCA_031425515.1 Acidobacteriota bacterium
GGCGGCGAGCGACGGGTACGTCCCGCCATTGAGTGTCACGAAGAGGTTGGTGAAGTCCAGCCCGCCGATCGCCATGCCGATCGGGGGCATGATCACGTCGGTCACGAGTGAGGTGACGATTCGCCCGAACGCGGCGCCGATGACGACCCCGACCGCCAGGTCGAGCACGTTGCCCCGCGCGGCGAACTCCCGGAATTCTTTCCACATACTGCCTCCCGCTACCTCATCCACACCGCGTGTCGCGGATTGTATCCCCGAACCCGGGATCCCTGAACCGGGAACCGGAACCCGGAACCTCTGCTACGATCCCCCGGTGCTGCTCGCGTGGGGAGTCATCGTTCTGCTCATCCTGCTCACCGGGCTCTATGTGGCGGCTGAGTTCGCGGCCGTCAGCGCCCGACGCGGCCGCGTGCGCGGCCTTGCCGCCGACGGGAACGCGCTGGCGGCGCGGCTGCTCCCCGTCCTGGAAGATCCTCGCGAGCTCGACAGGTACATCGCGGTGTCCCAGGTCGGGATCACGCTCTCGAGCCTGATCCTCGGCGCCTACGGGCAGGCGACGCTGGCGCCACGTATCAGCCCCTGGTTCGAGCGCTTGATGGAGCTGGAGCCCGCCACCGCACAATCGACAGCCGCGGCGGTCGTCCTCGTGGGCCTCACGATCCTGGCCGTAGTGATTGGCGAGTTGGTGCCCAAGTCGCTCGCGCTCCAGCACCCGACCGATGTCGCCCTCTTCACCGTCCTGCCGATGCAGTGGTCGATGCGGGTCTTCTCCTGGTCCATCACGCTGCTGAACGGCAGCGGCATCCTGCTGCTGCGGCTCCTGCGCATCCCCTCCACCGGGCACCGGCACGTGCACTCGCCGGAGGAGATTGCGCTGCTCATCGCGGAGAGCCGCGACGGCGGTCTGCTCGAGCCCGAGGAACAGGTGCGCCTGCATCGGGCGCTGCGCCTTGGCCTGCGCTCGGCTCGGCAACTCATGGTGCCGCGCGCGCGCCTGGCCCTCATCGACATCGCGACACCCTTCGACGAGGTGCTGACGATTGTCGCGTCGAGCCCGTTCAGCCGTCTGCCGGTCTACCGCGGGTCGGCCGACACCATCGTCGGCATCCTCCACATCAAGGACGTGGTGACGCACTTCCTCCAGCCGGGCCCTCAGTCGGTGTCGTCGCTGCTGCGCCCGATCGTGCGCGTGCCGGAATCGATGGCCGCCGACCGCCTCCTGACGTTTCTGCGCGAACGGCGCAGCCACCAGGCGCTCGTGACGGATGGAGACGGCGCGGTCGTCGGGCTGATCACGCTCGAAGATGTCGTCGGCGAGCTGCTCGGAGGGGTCGCAGACGAGTTCAAGGCCGCGCAGCTCCGTCCGATGCGCCTGTCGGACGGACGCCTGCGGCTGCCGGGTCTGATGCGGCTCGAGCAGGCCTCGCCGCTCATCGGCCGCCCGTGGAAGGGCAGCGAACACACCGTGGCGGGCCACCTCCTGGAGCGCCTGGGCCGGCTCCCTGAACCGGGGGAAGAGCTGGTACTCGACGGCGTCACGATCGAGATCGAAGGAGTCGAGGAGGGCGCCGTCACGTCGATCATCGTCGGGCAGCGGCCCGTGCCGCGGGAAGGCGGCCAGGCGTGATCCCGTTTCTCATCATCACGGCGCTGATCCTCCTGAACGCGCTGTTCGTCGCCGCGGAGTTCGCCATCGTCGGGGCGCCGCGCGCCGCCATCGAGCGTCTCGCGGGGACGGGCCACAAGATCGCCAGGGCCGTGCAGCGCATGCTCGACGATCCGCTGCAGCAGGATCGCTACATCGCGACCGCCCAGCTCGGGATCACCCTCGCCAGCCTCGGCCTCGGCATGTATGGCGAGCACGTGCTGGCCGACGGCCTCTTCCATCTGCTCGGCGGCGCGGGGCTCCCCGCCTGGGCGGTGTCGCACGCTGTCTCGAGCGTCCTGGCGGTGACCATCCTCACCTACTTCCACATCGTCGTCGGCGAAATGATCCCGAAGTCGCTCGCGCTGCAGCATGCCGAGCGGATGGTGCTGTGGATCACGAGGCCGATGCTCTGGACGCGCAACGCCCTGTACCCCTTCGTGATTGGCCTGAACGCGATCGGCAACGTCGTGCTCAGGATGCTTGGGGTCGATCGGCGCGAGAACAATCCCGACCAGTACTACACGCCGCAGGAGCTCCAGCTGATCGTCCAGGAGAGCGAGGACCTGGGCGCCCTGCGCGCAGACTCCGGTCAGATGCTGCAGGAGCTCTTCGCCTTCGGGGATCGCACGGCCGGCGAAGTGATGGTCCCGCGGGTGCGCGTGACGGGCATCCCGCTCGGCACGCCGCCATCGCACGTGAGGGAGCTGCTCGGCCGGCTGCCGCACACCAGGTATCCCGTCTACGAAGGGGATCTCGATCACATCGTCGGCATGGTCCACATCAAGGACCTGCTCGGGGTGCTGCTGCGCGACGAGACGATCGCCAGGGAGCATGCGCGTCCGCTCCCGCTCGTGCCCGAGGGATCGGAGCTCGACTCCGTCCTGGCGACCATGCGGCGGGAACAGACCCAGATGGTGATCGTGCTCGACGAGCACGGCGGCACCGCGGGTGTCGTCACGCTGCAGGATCTGTTCGAGGAGGTGGTCGGCGACATCGAAGAGGGCCACGCCGGCCTGCCCGGGACGTCCCGCGATGCCGGGGGACGGCTTCTCGTGCCGGGCACGCTCCGGATCGACGAGCTCGGTCAGGAACTGGGCCTCGAACTGGAGCACGAGGACGTGGACAGCGTGAGCGGGCTCGTCCTGACGCTGCTCGGCAGGCCTCCCGTGGTGGGAGATGTCGTCCGCTACGGGCGCGTGCAGCTCACCGTGACCGTCGTCCAGGGCCACGGCGTCGGCGAGTGCGCGGTGGCGCTGTCTCAGCCGACGTGAATGCGCGGGCGGCGCAGCGGATCCTTCTCCGCCTGGCGAAGCACCTCACGCGTCACGGGCGCCGTGTCTCCCTCACCAAAAGCCAGGAACTTCAGCAGGTAGGCGATCGGGTTCCCTTCGGTCCAGCCGAAGTACGCGTGCGGAATCCGGCCTGTCTTGTCGCGGCAGTAGAGCAGCAGGGCGGCGATGGCGTTCGGAATCGCCGGGCTGACGCAGCGGAGGACGTGGTGGCCGCCTATGGATACTCCCCTGACCTGCAGCGTGAGCGCGAACTCGGAGACGTCGCCCGGCTGCACCTCTACGAACAGCACGCGCTCTCTCGGCGACAGATGGTGTGAGTCCTGCGCGTCGCGCAGCTTGCGCTCGTACTCTTCCGGCAGTCCGCTGTTGGGCCGGTTGGCGATGATGCGCACCGGCGAGTCAGCCGTCTCGGAGATGAAGCGGTCCGCCGTTTCATCGGTCTGGACGCCACGGATGCGCAGTTCCGTCGAGCGCGCGACCCGTGAGACGAGCGACGTGGCGATGATGGTGATGATGAACCAGGAGGCGATCTTCACGCCGTCAGGCCGCTCGATGATGTTGGCGACAGTCGTGTACACGAAGACCAGGGTGATCACGACGAACGCGAAGCGCAGCGGGGAGTGCTTGCGCCAGGCGAGGAGCGTGACCGCCACGGCCCCGGACGTCATCAGCACGAGCACACCGGTCGCGTAGGCCCCGGCCTGGGCGTCGACATCCGCCTCGAAGAGCCATGTGATGAAGAACATGATGACGGTGAAGAGGAGCACCAGTGGGCGCGTCGCCTTCGTCCACTCCGGCGCCATGCCGTAGCGCGGCAGGTACTTCGGCACGAGATTGAGAAGTCCGGCCAGCGCCGAGGCGCCGGCGAACCACAAGATCGAGATCGTGCTGGCGTCGTAGATCGTGCCGAACACTTCCCCCAGTTGTTCGTGCGCGAGGTACGCGAGGGCGCGGCCCGATGCCGGGCCGCCGGCCGCAAACGCCTCCGGCGGAATGAGCAGCGTCGTCGCGATCGAGCTCCCCATCAGCAGCACGCTCATCACGATCGCCGCGGTCCCCAGGAGCTTCTTCGTGTTCCGGATGCGTCCCTCGATGTCGCCGGGGCCGGCGTCCCCGCTGACGAGGGGCATCACGGCGACACCGGTCTCGAAACCCGAGAGACCCAGCGCGAGCTTGGGAAACACCAGGAACGCCGCGGCCAGCATCATCAGCGGATTGGTGTGCTGCGTGAACAGCTGGTCCTTCCAGCGCGGCAGGTACTCCGGGTGGTGCAAAACCTCGATGAGCGCATTGCCGATCACGACCACGTTGAGGACCAGGTAGACGCCGACAATCACGACCGCAAGACCGATCGCTTCCTTGAAGCCTTTGAGAAACACCGCCGACAGCAATGCCAGGAGCACAATCGTCAGCCCCATCTGGTGATGGAGCCACTCCGGGACGAATGGGTTCCCGACGATGTGGGCCGTTGCATCGGCGGCCGACAGCGTGATGGTAATCACGAAGTCGGTCGCCGCGAAGCCGAGCAGGCAAAGGACGAAGGCCTTGCCGCGCCATCGGGGCAGCAGCTCCTCGAGCATGGAGATGCTGCCCTGCCCGTTCGGGCTGTTCTCCGCCACGCGGCGGTAGATCGGGAGCGCGCCGAACAGCGTGAGCAGGACCAGGATGAGGGTCGCAACGGGCGAGAGATACCCCGCCGCGAGGAAGGCGATGCCCGGCTGGTACCCGAGCGTGGAGAAGTAGTCCACGCCCGTGAGGCACATGACCTTCCACCAGGGATACTGCGGCGCGTGCTGGATGTGGGGCCCGACCGGTTCGCGCAGCCCCTCGAAGAACCATCGCTGGAGGCGGATGCTGGCGGGCCGGGAGGTCGGTTCGCCGGCTGTCACCGCAACCCCGGGTTCGAGACGACCGGGACGCCGGTACTCTGCTGGCGACGGCGTGCGCAACGACGCGCGGTGATCATTGGACGGCTTCCGGTTACGCCGACGGGGTTAGCTGACGGGCTCGGACTCGGAAGTGTCCTTCGGCTGTTGCCGATACGCCCCTGGGAGGCTTTTGCCTCCGTGTGGTTCCCCCGGTTTCGCGAATGGCGCGAAATTAGGCCAGTCGTGAGCCTACGCTCCTGGCGAGATGCTGTCAAACCACAACGCGGCGCAGACGCCGCCCGGTCAGCCCAGGTGGATGCGAGGCCGGCGCATCGGGTCCGGCTCCGCCTGTCGAAGAACCTCCCGCGTGACGGGGGCGGTGTCCCCTTCGCCGAGCGCCAGGAACTTCAGCACGTAGGCGATCGGATTGCCTTCGGTCCAGCCGAAGTACGCGTGGGGAATGGCGCCAGTCTCATCACGACAGTAAAGAAGGAGCGCCGCAATGGCGTTGGGGATTGCCGGGCTGACGCACTGCAGCACGCGGTGCTCGCCGACCTGAATGCCCGACACCGCCAGCGAGTGGCTGAACGCGGAGACGTCTCCGGGCCGCACTTCGACAAAGAGGACGGGCTCACCCGGCATGAGGTGGTGCGTCTCGCGAGCTTCCCTGAGTTTGTGCTCGTATTCCTGCACGTCCCCCGCGTCGGGCCGGTTCGCGATGATCCTGAGCGGTGCCCCCTCGCCGCCGCGGATGAAGATTTGCGCCGTCTCGTCGGGCTGCACGGCCTGGATGCGCAACTCGGTCGATCGAAGAACCCGAGATATAAGTGAGGTCGTGACGATGGCGAGAATGAAGACGCCCGCGATTTTGATCCCCTCCGGACGCTCGATGATGTTGACGATGGTGGTGTAGGCGAAGATCAGCGTCAGGAGCATGAAGCCGATCCAGGGACGGCTGCTGCGCCATGCGGCCAGGGTGACAGCGAGGGCCGCTGAGCCCATGAGCACCAGAACGCCGGTCGCGTACGCGCCTCCCTGTGCCTCCACATCCGCCTGGAAGAGGATCGTGACGGCAAACGTGATCAACATGAAAATCACGACGAGTGGACGGTGCGCCTTGGCCCACTCCGGCGCCATCCCGTAGCCGGGCAGATAGCGCGGGACGAGGTTCAGCAGCCCCACCATCGCCGATGCACCGGCGAACCACAGAATCGACACGGTGCTGATGTCGTAGATCGTGCCGAACACGTCGCCGAGGTGCTCGTGCGCCAGATACGCGAGCGCGCGACCGTAGGCCGCTCCACCCGGGGCGAATTGATCCGGCGGGATCAGGAGCGTCGTCACGATACTGCTGCCGACGAGCAGGACGCTCATGATGAGCGCCGCGACGGTGAGCAGGGTCTTGGTGTTCCTGATACGGCCCGCGGGTATCTCCTCGGTGTCGCCGGCATCGCCCCGCACGAGCGGCATCACCGCGACCCCGGTCTCGAAACCCGACAGGCCCAGTGCGAGCCTGGGGAAGAGGAACATCGCGACGACCACCATCGAGAGCGGATTGCCGTGCTTCGCTTCAGCAAGGGCGCCCCACACCGAGAAGAGCTCGGGATGCTCCCACAAATGACGTAGCTCCCAGGCCAGGAGTATTACGTTCAGGCCGAGGTAGATAGCCACGATCGGCACCGCGAGGCCCACCGCCTCACGGAAGCCGTTGAGGAACACGGCGCCGAGTGCCGCCAGCAGGACCAGCGTCAGCAGCACCGGGTGATGAAGCCACTTGGGGGCGAAGGGGTTCTCGATGACGTGCGCGGTCGCGTCGGCCGCCGACAGCGTGATGGTGACGATGAAACCGGTGGCGGCAAACCCCAGGAGGCAGAGGACCAGCGCTTTGCCGCGCCACCGCGGCAGGAGCGCCTCCAGAATCGAGATGCTGCCCTGGCCGTGTGGGCTCAGCTCGGCCACACGCCGGTACATGGGCAAGGCTCCGAACAGCGTCAGCAGGACCAGCACGAGCGTGGCGAGGGGCGACAGGAGTCCGGCGGCGAGGAACGCAATCCCGGGTTGGTACCCGAGTGTGGAAAAGTAGTCGACGCCGGTGAGGCACATCACCTTCCACCAGGGCGACTGCGAGGCATGCTCGTCGGCCGGCTTGGACGGCTCCGTCACCCCGTCGAGGAACCATCGGGAAAATCTGCCTGGTTGTGCCTGGAGCTGGCCCTGGTGCGGAGGCATGCTCTATATCTCGCCCCGTTCGGCCGCGAGCGCGAGCGCCTCGTCGCTGGCCTCGACGAATTCCCCCTCCCACCGCGCGACGACCACCGTGGCCAGGCAGTTGCCGATGACGTTGGTCATCGTGCGCGCCATGTCCATCAGCTCGTCCACGCCGAGGATGAGCGTGATGCCCTCGAGCGGAAGACCGTAGCTCGCCAGCGTGCCTGCCAGGATGACGAGCGAGGCCCGGGGCACACCGGCCACTCCCTTGCTCGTCAGCATGAGCGTGAGCAGCATCGTGATCTGCTGGCCGACCGTCAGCTCGACGCCCGCCGCCTGCGCGACGAACACCGCGGCCAGCGAGAGATAGAGCGTCGTCCCGTCGAGATTGAAGCTGTAGCCGAGCGGCAGCACGAACGACACGATCCGCCGGGGCACGCCGAGCCGTTCGAGCACTTCCATCGCGCGCGGCAGCGCCGCTTCGCTCGACGTCGTCGAGAAGGCGATGACGGCCGGCTCCCGGACGGCACGGATGAACTTGCGGATCGGCACCTTGAAGATGAGCGCGACCGGGAAGAACACCAGGAGGATGAGCACCGCGAGCGCGGCGTACAGCGTCGCGACGAGCCAGGCGAGGTTGTAGAGCACCCCCACGCCTCCATGGCCGACGGTATAGGCGATCGCGGCCCCGACGCCGATGGGGGCGTAGTGCATGACCATGTTGGTGAACTTGAACATGGTCTCCGCGAGCGTTTCGCACCACACGACCATCGGCCGGCCCTTTTCGCCGATCATCCCCAGCGCGATGCCGAAGAACACGCTGAAGAGCACGATCTGGAGAACGTCGCCCCGGGCCATCGCATCGATCACTGACTCGGGGACGACGTGGAGCAGGATCTGATCCCAGGTCTGTGCTTTGGCGGTGATCTCGGAGCCCTGCCCCATCGGCAGGTTCACGCCGACGCCCGGCTTCGCGATGTTGACCGCCACCAGCCCGATGACCAGGGCGAGCGTCGTCACGACCTCGAAGTAGATGATGGCCCGGAAGCCCATGCGTCCGACGACCTTGAAGTGGCCCGCGCCCGCGATGCCCGCCACCAGCGTGGCGAAGATCAGCGGCGCGATGATCATCTTGATCAGGCGGAGGAACAGCTGGCTGAACGGGCGGAAGTAGACCGCCCAGGTGGGGTGATAGGCCTCGACGAAGGCCCCGGCCAGAATGCCGAGCAGGAGGCCGACGAAGATCTGCTGCGTGAGGGTCAGCCCATGGCGGCGGCCGGCAGCGGGCTGCGCCTGGGTCATGCGATTCGGATCCTGGTGAGCGCCCCGGCCATCCGGGGATCTTACTCGAAAGATCACGCAGGGTCGCGGTCGCCCGGCGTCAGTGCGTGAGGGCGGGAGCCTCGGCGACGCTCAGGGCGGTGTTACGGGTCAGCCTCGGGATCACGGGAGCGGAGCGCACACAGTTGCGCCCTTCCGATTTCGCGCCATACATCGCCCGATCCGCGAGCTCGATGAGATCGTTGGGGCGCATCTCGCCGTTGTGGACCGTGGCGGTGCCGACGCTGATGGTGATGCCGATCCGCTCGCCCGAGACCGTGAGCGCGATCTGCTCCATTTCGCCGCGGAGCCACTCCCCCACTCGCGCGGCGCCGGCCTCGCCCGTATCCGGCAGGACGATCATGAACTCGTCGCCTCCGTAGCGGCAGCGGACGTCGCTGCGCCGCAGGACCTGCCGCATGCGCTGGCCGACGGCGGACAGCACGCTGTCGCCCGTCAGGTGGCCGTGCTTGTCGTTGACGAGTTTGAAGTTGTCCACGTCGAAGAGGACGAGCGCCACCGGGCTGCCGCTCCGGCGGGCGCGGGAGAGCTCCCCTTCGAGCACTTCCATGGCGTGCGCGCGGTTGTAGCAGCCGGTGAGCGCGTCCTTCACGCTGTGATCGCGGACGTCGGCGAACAGCTGCGCGTTACGGAGGGCGATGGTCAGCAGTGCCGCCACGGCGCCGATGGTCTGGCGAACGGTGGACGTCTCGGGCCGCACGGGCAGCGCAATCACACCCGCGATCCCCTCGCCGACCGAGAACGGGAAGCAGATGTGCCCGTCCTGATCGACGCCGTCGCGCTGCTCGCGATCCTCTTTCGAGCGCTGCGCCACGCGGGCCGCCACGGACTCGATACTGCCCGCGGGCCACTCGAGGCACCCGGTGTCGATCACGCGTTCCCAGCCGGCATCGGTGCGAAGCACCACCCAGGCCCCGGCGCCGACCGCCATGGTCGGCAGCTGGCGAAGTATGGCTTCGCGGACGGCGTCAATCGTGAGGGCACGGGAGAGCGCCCGGCCGAGGGCCATGAGCTGCTCGAGCTCCTCCGTGCGCGCGCGCGCCAGGCGCGCCTCCGTGGCCGCGGCGGCCGCCTCGGCCTTCATTTCCCGCCGGGTGGCGTACTGGTGGAAAACGAACATGACGACGAGGATGAGGAGGGCGGGACGCAGCGACACGCCGTAGGTGTTCTCGACGTCGGTCGCCACCTCGAAGACGTCCAGAAGCGAGCGCTGGAAGACCACCACCAGGGCAAGGATCAGTCCGGCGAACAGGAACGGGTCCTGACGGCCGATAACTCGCATTCGCATGCCGGGGGCAAGGCAGGGCCCATGCCAAGGCGATGTGTGCGCGGAATGGGCGGAATTCTATCGGCAGGTGTGCCGCGAGTGCGGGGGTGGGACACGGCCGCTCACCGGACGTGCGGTTCGGGATCCGACAAAATCGTCATCCGTGACGCGATCTGTCACAGCCACAACGTGCGGGCGGTGAGCTCCCGGGGGTCGAGGCCGGCGGCGCGTCCGAGCTGCCGCTGCCGTTCGGGGAGCGGTCCGGGGAACCGCCATTCGCCGGGAGCCCCTCCCACGTCGAGGAAGGCGCGCTCCCAGGCGGGCCACCAGCCGGCCATGCGGCGGGCGATGGGTTCGACAATGAGAATGCGTGCGCCGTGGCGATGGGCGTCCAGCAGCCGCGGCAAGGCCGCGGCGCGTACGGCGTCCGGCAGTTCGTTGATGGTGTAGGCGGCGAGGATGGCGGTGCCGGGCGCTGCGGGAAGGACGGCGCGTTCGACGTCCCCCTTCAGGGCGCGGCCGGGGACGCCCAGCGCGCGATAGGTCCACTGCGCCTCGGCGACCGCCCAGGGGTTGCGGTCGATTCCGGTGACGCCGCAGCCCGCGTCGAGCGCCCATGCGGCGCCCGCCGCACCCGTCCCGCATCCCAGGTCGGTGATGGATGTAATCCCGCGCGTCACGTCGAGGGCGCGGACGACCGCGCGCACCACGAGGAAGTGCAGGGGTGCGTAGAAGAGCGCGAAGGCGGCGCGTTTGCCCGCGGTATTGAGTGCGCCGCCGGAGGCCAGCTTCTCCCGCCGCTCGACGTAGCACGACGACAGCGCGCTCAGCGCCCGGCCCACTTCAGACGCGGTCAGGGACGCGAGGTGACGAAGCTCGAGCTCACCGAGCCAGCGGACGAGCCGCTCGTCCTTCTGGTCATTCATTCAGCGGGTCTGGCGAAGCTTGGCGGAGAGGGAGGGATTCGAACCCCCGGAACCCTTTCGAGTTCAACGGTTTTCAAGACCGCCGCCTTAAACCACTCGGCCACCTCTCCGCGGGCAGGTCCGGAAGGCGGGTCCGGGCCGGAGGTGATCTTACGCCAGGTGCAGCCGGGGGAGGCGGACTCGAGCGGCGCTCTACGCGGCCGTCTCGCGGGGGTCCTTGCGGCGGAACGCCTTCAGGATCTGGATTTCGATGCGGAGGGCCTCGACGCACTGGGCCTCTCCGGCGTGGGCGAGTCCGGCGCGAATCGGCAGTCCGCACGAGTGGCACTGCGGCTGGGCAACCGGAGCGGGCGAGGGCTCGGGCATCGCGAGCGCGAGCGGCGCCCGTCGGGTGTGTTCCGCGCCCGACCGGCGCGGCGTCATGTCCATCACCGCAATTTCTCTGATCGTCATGGTCTCAAACTGCTTGCGCTGCGCTGTGCTGACGACGACGGTTTATTCCGGCGAAGAGCGAGCGGATCCGTGTGGCGAAGCGCAGCGAACGCCGCTACGGCCGAAGTCGGGATGCCTCCCCTACCGCAAAGACGCTGCCGCTGTTAACCTCAGCCTTTTCTTGCAGTTAAGCGATGTGACGGCTACATTAGTGACCCGAAGAGTAGACTAAAGTCTCTATATTTGCGGTCGGGCTGTCCTGAATCCGGCCACGTGAGGGCGGTCTAGCGAGGCGTGATGGTCTCGAGACCGCCCATGTATGGACGGAGTGCCAGTGGTACCGTGACGCTGCCGTCTGCCCGCTGGTAGTTCTCCAGGATAGCGATGAGCGTGCGGCCGACCGCCAGGCCGGAGCCGTTCAGGGTGTGGACGAACTCCGCCTTGCCGGTGCCTGCCGGACGGAATTTGATATTGGCGCGGCGAGCCTGGAAAGCCTCGGTGTTGCTGCACGACGAAATCTCACGATACGTCTTCTGGCTCGGCAGCCACACTTCGATGTCGTAGGTCTTCGCCGACGCGAAGCCCATGTCGCCCGTACACAGAAGCATCGTCCGGTACGGGAGCTCGAGCCGGTCGAGAATCGACTCGGCATTCCGCACCAGGGATTCGAGCTCGTCGTGCGAGTGATCGGGATGGGCGAACTTCACGAGCTCGACCTTGTCGAACTGGTGCTGGCGAATGAGGCCGCGCACGTCGGCGCCGTACGAGCCCGCCTCGGACCTGAAGCACGGCGTATAGGCGGTGTAGTGGAGGGGGAGCAGCCGTCCATCCAGGATCTCGCCGCGGTGCAGGTTGGTCAGCGGTACCTCGGCGGTCGGGATCAGATACAGGTCCCACTCGCCGGCAATCTTGAACAGATCCTGCTCGAACTTCGGCAGGTTCCCCGTGCCGCGAAGCGCGTCGGCGTTGACGAGAAACGGCGGCTCGACTTCGAGGTAGCCATGCTCGCGGGTATGGAGGTCGAGCATGAAGTTGATGAGGGCCCTCGCGAGACGCGCGCCGGCGCCGAGCAGCACGGAAAACCTGGACCCCGACATCTTCGTGGCGCGCTCGAAGTCGAGAATGCCGAGCGCCACACCCAGATCCCAGTGCGGCTTCGGTTCGAAGTCGAAGGCCGCGGGCTGTCCATGCCGCCGCACTTCGACGTTGCCCTCGGCCCCCGCGCCGACCGGCACGCTGCTGTGCGGGAGGTTGGGCAGCGTCATCAGCAGCGCGGTACGCTGCTGCTCGACGCCGTCCACTTCAATCTCGAGCTGCCGGATCTTCTGGCCGCGCGCCTTGTTCGCCGCGAAGATCGACGACGCGTCGAGCCCCTGACGCTTGGCGCGCGCGACCTCGTCGCCCGCGGTGTTCTGCTCGCGCTTGAGCCCTTCCATCTCCGGAATGAGGCGCCGACGCCGGCCTTCGAGCGCGGCCAGCTGCTCGAGATCCGCGTCGGGCGAAAGGCCGCGATTGCGCAGTCCCGCCCGCACAACGTCGATGTGGTCCCGGACGAACCCGGCGTCGATCATGAGACGGAGTTTATATCGGAACCACCCGCCTACCGGCGTCCCCGGAGCATGGAGTACGATGGGACAGCTGTCAGTGGTCGGCCGTGGTTGCAAGCCGGGAGCTGTGAGCTGAGAGCTGTGAGCTACTTGAGGTCCATGCGCGAATGAGCAGCAAGATTCGAAAGGCGGTGTTTCCGGCCGCGGGCCTGGGCACGCGGTTCCTGCCGGCGACGAAGGCCCAGCCCAAGGAGATGCTGCCGCTCGTCGACACGCCGATCATCCAGTACGGCGTCGAAGAGGCGCTGGCCTCCGGGGTGGACAACATCATCCTCGTCACGGGGCGCGGGAAGAATGCCATCGAGGATCACTTC
>JANPJN010000558.1:0-3852 GCA_031425515.1 Acidobacteriota bacterium
CCGGGGAGCCGTCCTACGTCGTGCAACTGCGCCGCGGCGGCGTTCTCGTCGGCATCGTCCCACTGACGATCCGGATGACGCGCGTGTTCGGCCGCGCCCACTTCATCGCCCGGCCGCTCTCCGAGGCAAAGAACACGCACAGCGACCTTCTGCTGATCGATCGCGATCGCGGGACGATCGATGCGTTCTTCGCGAGCCTGCGGCAGCTGCCGTCGCGCTGGGATTCGTTCCGGCTCTCGAAGCTGCTCGAGACGGACGGCCTGACGGGACTGCTGGAAGAGGGCGCCACGCGCGCCGGCTTCACACCGAGGCGCCGATTTCGCAAGGCCGCCTACTGGATTCCACTGCCCGAGACGTTCGACGAGTACTTCGCCGTGCGAAGCCAGAAGTTCCGCAATCACGCCCGCCGCGCGGAGAAGAAACTCCGCAAGGCCGGGTGTCTCGACGAAATCGAAGTGACGACGCCGGATGCGTTCGAGCGCGGGTTCGACCTGCTGCTACACGTCGAGCGTCGGAGCTGGAAGGAGGCACACGGCACGTCGATCAGCGCCGTGGCGAAGGAGACTGCGCTGTATCGCGAATGGGGCCGGGCCCTCGCGACGGCCGGCGAGCTCCATCTGCAGCTGTTGACGCTCGACGGCGAGCCGATCGCGCACAACCTCGGCTGCATTCACCAGGGGGTCTACTACTACGTGAAAACCAGCTACGCCGCCGCGCATCGACCCGCCAGCCCGGCGACCTTCCTGCGGCTGTCGTTGATCAAGCGCCTCATCGCCCGTGGTGTACGTGAGGTGGATTTCTGCGGCACGCCCTACGAGTGGGAACAGCAGTGGGCCGACGCCTACCGCTGGCATCACGTGCTCTCGATCTACGCGGACACCTGGCGGGGACGGGTGCTCAGCCGGCTCGATCGGTGGACGCACTATTCCACGTCTGGGGAGACCATCGAGCACGCCGATCCCCGAAGCGAACGGGCGCCGACGCCGTGAAACGAGAGGCCGACGCCCTCGATCTGGCACCGCAGCGAACCCCGATACCGCGCTGTGCCTGCGGAAGGTGACGACATGAATACACACGACGATCGCGCGAGGGCGTTCCACCGGCTGCACGCCTCCGGCTGCTTCGTGATGCCCAACCCGTGGGATGTGGGGAGCGCGCGTGCGCTCGAATCGATGGGGTTCAGGGCGCTGGCGACGACGAGTGCGGGTTTCGCCTGGACGCAGGGGTGCGCCGACAATCAGGTCACGCTCGATCAGGCGCTCGAGCACCTGCGCGTGATTGCGGCCGCCGTGCAGGAGCCGGTGAACGCCGATTTCGAGGGCGGCTTTGCGGTTGACCCCGAACAGGTCGCCGCCAACGTCACGCGCGCCGCCGCCACGGGCATCGCCGGGCTCTCGATCGAGGACTCGACGGGCGACCCGGCGCATCCGCTCCACGACTTCGATCTGGCCGTCGAGCGGATTCGCGCCGCCCGACGCGCCATCGACGAGAGCGGCACGGGAATCGTCCTCACCGGCCGCTCCGAGGGTTTCGTCTGCGGGCGCCCCGACATCGTCGAGACCATCCGCAGGCTCCGGGCCTACGCAGAGGCCGGGGCCGACTGCCTCTACGCGCCGCGGATCGAGACCGCCGAGCACGCCTCCGCGATCGTGGCCGCGGTGTCGCCGAAGCCGGTCAATCTGCTGATCAACGCGCCGTTCATCACGGTCCCCGGGGCGGCCAGCCTCGGCGTCCGGCGGATCAGCGTGGGCGGGACACTCGCACGCACGGCATGGGCCGGATTTCTCGAAGCGGCCCGGGAGATCGCGGACGAAGGGACGTTCTCACGGTTCGCGCACCTCCCGAACGTCGATGCCTTGTTCCGCGAACTGTAGATCGCGACATTACGCGACCCGCCCAACCTACTTCGCCGGGTGATCCGGGCCCCACGCGTCGCGCGCGACCCGCCACTTGCCATCCGCGTCGCGGTGGTAGATCACCAGGCCCCAGCCTGTGTCCTCGACCGGGGCGCCGCCGGCCAGGGGCGTGTCGGTCGACTTGTACGAATAGCGTTCGAACGCCCAGTCGCCGCTGACGACGAACTCCTGGACAGGCTTGTCCCAGTGCGTCTTGTAGGCCTTGAGATAACCCTCCAGCCATGGCCGAACCGCCGTCTTGCCAGCCATGACGGGCTCGTGCGCCGCCATGAACACGACGTCCTCGGTCAGCATGCCGAGCAGCGCGTCGAGGTTATTGGAATTGATCGCCGTCACGTAGGCGTCGTGCGCCGCATGTGCCGCGGCGTCCGCAACGCCAGCGCTGGCCACGGACTGCTGCGCAGGTGCGCTGCATCCGGCGCAGAGGGCGACAAGGGTGAACGCTCCGAGAATTGGTCGCACTTGAGGAACTCCAGGAAAAGGATGGAAGACGATCCTGTGAGCTCGCATCATAGCGGCAAACTGATTCGAGAGCGGCACACACTGCGTCAGTCCAGCAGCACAATCACACGCCCGTGGCGGGCCGGCGCTTCGAGCCGCTCGTGGGCGGTCGCGATCTCCTCCAGCGAGAACCGTTCGGCGATCGGCATGCCGGCCCAGCCCGCGGCGAGTGCCTCATTGACCGCGCGCGCGGCCTCTGCTTTGTCGTCGGGCACGAAGTCGTCGCTGCCCAGGAAGTCCACACGGACGTTCTTGAAGAGCAGCGGCCAGAACGGGATCCGGGGGCTGTCCGCGTCCGTGGCGTAGGTGGCGACCGACCCGCGAACGGCGAGCATCTCGACATCGATCGCGATATTCGCGCCGAATGCGACTTCGACGATGTGGTCCACCCCGCGGGGCGCGAGCGCATGAATCTGCTGGACCAGCCCGGGACCGGCCTGCACGATGTGATGCGCGCCAGCGCTCCGCGCGACGGCTTCATCCGCCGCCGCCCGGACGGTCGCGATCACCGTCGCGCCCGCACGACGGGAGAGGTGCAGCGCGCAGATGCCGACGGCACCTGCGCCGCCCTGCACCAGGACCGTCCGCCCTTCGACCGGACCCGCCGCGTGAACGCAGCGGTGCGCGGTGATGGCGGGAATGCCGAGACACGCGCCCTGCTCGAATGGGACGCCATCTGGCAGCGGCACCACCTGCGATGCCGGTACCACGGTGTATTCGGCGGCCGTGCCGAACGCCCGATACGACTGCGCGCCATAGCACCAGACGCGTCGGCCGATCCAGTAAGTGGCGACACCTGCTCCCACGACGTCAACGTGTCCCGCACCGTCGCTGTGCGGGACGACGCGAGGATACGGCATGCCATAGCCGAAGGCGTCCTGTCGCTTCTTGATGTCGCCGGGATTGATGCCGGACGCTGCGATTCGGATCCGTACTTCACCCGGCCCTGGAGTCGGATCGGGCAGGCTGCCTACGTTCAGCACCTCCCGGGCCGGGCCCTGCGTGTCGTACCAGGCTGCGCGCATGTGCAGCCATGCTACCCGCTCCAGCGCGGATCGGGGACCGGCATCATCGCTCACGCTCGCACTACGCCCCGCCCGGCGCAGTCGCCGCAGGGCTCGGCCGCTTCCGCGCGATCCAGTACAGGGTCGCGGGCGCGGTACCCTCCTGGACGACGTCGAAGCCGGCGTCCTTCAGCCTCGCCCGCCACCGGGCCGGGTCCGGTCTGGCGTGCGCGTTCAGGCCCAGGTGGGGGATGGGCATGATCGCAGCCACCCACAAATCCGGGTTCACGATCTCCAGCAGGAACTCGCCGTTCGGCTTGAGCACGCGGGCCACTTCCCGGATCGCCTTGGCGCTGCCGTCCCGGCCCATGTGATCGATCGCATACGCACTGATGGCCGCGTCGTAGCTCGCGTCCGCCAGCGGCATCGCC
>JANPJN010000559.1:0-8181 GCA_031425515.1 Acidobacteriota bacterium
CCGCCGGTCTTGTCCACGATGAGGTGGGCGGGTCCGCCGCCGCCAGACGACTGGGTGTTGAGCGGCTTCAGCAGGCCGGTGTCGCGCTGCACGGCAAACGCACTGACCGCGCCGCCCGGCTTTCCGTTCACCTCGTTCACATCGCACACGGCGTAGATAAAGCACCCGCCGGGGCGAACCGCCAGGTAGCTCGGGTTCCGGGTCTCGGCCGCCAGCTGAGGCGCGGAAAGGGCGCCGGTCTCGGGATTCAGGCGCGAGACATAGATGCCTTTGCTCTTCTCCCCGGTGTAGGTCCCGAAGTACACGAGCACGTCCTTCGGATCCGCTGGAGGCGCCTGCGCGCCGGCTGTGAGCGACAGCCCGGCCAGGAGGCCGAGAGGAAGGATGAGGGCGGCGGCGCAGCGGCGGTAAGCAGGCATCGCGCGATCAGACTGCCGATTGGCCGAAAAATCAAGGGGCAGCTGTTGCGCGGTGCAGCTTGATGAGTTGACGCGTGGCGGCCTCGACGAGCCGTTCGCCGGAACCCGGGGCGCACCGTGCGCTGACGACTTCGTAAGCCCCCTCCGCAAACGCCTTGCGATCGGGCACATAGCCGAGGCTGCCATTGGCGAGCGAGACGACGACGGTGAGGCGGAAGGGTGATGCCTGCTTGATGGCCATGCCCAGCTCGGTGAAGATCTCGCCGGGCAGGCCGACCCAGGCGACATCCCCGAGAGCAATCACCTGCACTTCGGCGTCGAGCGGCCGCCCCTTGCGGGCATCGACATCGAGGATCCTCTGGGCCCTCACGTAGTCCATCATGGGTGCCGCGTCCGTGCGCCCGTAGGTGGCCCCGATGCGCGTGGCCCACTCGACATCTCCCGGCTTCACCTCGGCCAGGTCCAGCGGTACGCGTTCGGTCCCGACACGGAGGACGGGGTTGGCAATCGGCGTCAACCCGGGCCACGCCCTGAGGACGTCCGCGGCAAGGATGGTCCCGATGCGGGCCGCTTCTTCCGGGCTGGTCTGCTTCTCGGCAGACGACACGTCAACATGGTTCACGTTCCCGGAGCACCCCATTGCGAACAGCGTCAGAAGGTCGGCGTGCCTGGCCGCGGCGAGGAGCCTGCCGAGGGTGTAGGGGAAGTCGGCGGAGTACCGTGTTCCCCCGACGGTGTCGAGATGCACGGCATGGCTCACGTAGACGGCCTTCGGAGGCCCCTCGACGCCGCCAAAGAGGACGATCGGCACATCCGAATCGATCGGGCCGGCGGGCCGCACGATATCGGGATTCTTCTTGCCCGGGTTCCAACGGACGGTACCGTCCCGCATGTGGTACCGCCGGTTGAACGCCACGCTGGTCTCCCGGGCAATCCCTGCCGACACGCGCGCGGGAACGGTCGCCCTGCTGGCCTGTTCGATACTCTCCGCGATCAAGCCCGGAAGGTCGGCGAGGTATTGCCGGGCATTACGAAGTGTGTCCCCCTCGAAACGCGTCCGGAAGCTGCCGTCGATCAGGCTCGGGCCGGTGTGAGCATGCGTGGCGCTGATCATGATGTGACCGGCGGGAATGCCCGTCCTGCGCGCCGCGATCGCGCGCGCCTCCTCGACAACGGCCGCCGGCACGCCGATCAGGTCGCAGGCCACCATCGCCGCCCGATCGCGGCCATCGTCCAGCACGATGGCCCTGGCGTACAGGTCGTCGTGCACCCCGTCGGCGGCGCGGGGGTAGTAGTAGCCCGCCATGGGCCCGCCGGGCGGCGGCGTGATCCGGACCGCGGCGGCGCCCACCTCGAGCCCCTGCCCGTCCACCCTCGCCGTGCTCGCGAGCGATACCACGAGCACGCAACACGTCGTCACCGTCCGGCACGTCTGGAGCGTCATGATCCTCCCCGATAGGTCTTCAGGTAATGGAGCAGGTCCGCCATGTCCTGCAGCGTCATGCTGGCTTCGAGCCCCTCGGGCATATGCGAGAGCGCCAGCGATCGAATGCGGGCGATGCTCGATCGGAGGATGGTGTCTTCGCCGCCACCCGCACGCCGGACGATGACGGCCGAATCCGTTCGCTGAACGATCACGCCGGAGATCGAGCGACCGTCCGTCGTCTCGATCAGGGAGTCTTCGTAGCCGGCCGTGATACTGGCGTTCGGATCGACGATCTGGAGGAGCAGGTTCTCACGATCGCGGCCCGAGAGACCCGATACGTCGGGGCCCACGTCGAACCCCGCGCCGCCGAGCCGATGGCAGGCGGTGCACGAGGCGCCGAAGACGCGCCGCCCGCGCTCCGCATCGCCGGTCAGCTTCAGCGCCGCCCGGTACTGCTGGAGGGCCTTCGGGCGATCGCTCGTCCCCGTGTCGCGTAGCAGCGGCTGGGCGCGAAGACGGATGTCCGCGTCTGGATAGGTGCGCAGTCTGGCGGCGCGCGCTCGGGGCAGGGAGGCGGCCTTCACGGTCCCCGCTTCGAGGGCTTCGACGAGCGCCAGCACGCGGGGCCGCGAGCCGAAGAATCCGGCGGTCACGAGATCGCGTACCGGTCCGGTGTACTCCTGCCAGTGGCGCAGCAGACCCGACGTGGCGGCGCCGTGTCGCATGCTGAGGAGCGTAGCGGCCGCGGCGAGCTGGACCGCTTCGGGGTGACGAGGTGAGAGCAGGCTTTCCAGGCGCGAGACCGTGCCTCCCGAGGGGTCGAGCCCGAGGAGTCCTGTCGCGGCGGCGCGCACATCCGCGGAAGCCGAGCGGCGCACGGCTGTCTGTGAGGCTTCAGCGAGCAGTTTGTGAAGCGCCGGGGATCCGACGAGCCGGACCGTGCGAACCACCTCGAGCGACGCCCGGCGTCGCTCGGGCGAGCCGGTCTGGAGCAGCGACAGCAGCAGGCCCTGGGCACGCGCAGGCAGCCTGACCGAGTCGGCCGCGCGATGGCGGAGTCCCGAGGCCAGCCCGTCGAGCGCCGACCGCTCCCACCACGCGCCATCCGAATCCTTCACACTGGCGACGTGCGCCAGCACACCCTCGACCTCGTCGTCCTGGCCCCGGGATCCGATGATCGACGAGACCGATTGAAGAAAACCGCCCCGGCCCTCGCTGCGAGTGGACAGGAAGTCCGGCGAGGCGGTCAACCGGACCCACCACGCGCCTGCGCTCTCCGCCGCTCCCGTGAGAACGGCCGTCCGGAACCAGGGATCCTCGATATGGCGCAGCGCGAGCCGGTGGAGGGCGTCGCGGACGGGTGCCTCAGGTGCGGACACCGTACCCAGCGTGCACGCGACCTGGAATTGCGTGCGCGTGGACGAGTCGTCGATCATCTGCAGCAACGTGCTCGTGATCCGATCGTCCTCGAGATACCTCTCCGCGAGGCGCACCGCGTGCTCGCGAATGCCCGGATGCGCATCGCGAAGGGCGCGGAGCACCGTCTCGACGCTCAACGCGCCAAGGCCGTCCAGCGTCCAGAGCGCATGCAGTCGCGCCTCCGGCCTGGAGCCGTCGTCGCGATCGAGAATTGCCTGGAGCGCGGGGACCGCGGACAGGTCGCCCCGTGCGACGAGCAGCCGCTGCGCAGTGGTCCGCCACCACAGATTCGCATCCTCCAGATACTCCACCAGCCGCAACGCGGGCGCGTCGGCCGGCTGCACGCGGGCGGCGGCGGGCTTCGTGGATCCATAAGCGACGCGATAGATGCGGCCGAGATCCTGGCCCGCCTGGATGTCCTCGCTCTTCAACATCTCGGGCGGCAGCCACTCCGGGTGCTCGACCAGCTTCCGATGAAAGTCGACGATGTAGAGCGCGCCATCTGGACCCGTCGTCGAGAAGACGGGCCGGAACCAGCCGTCCGTGGAGGCGAGAAACTCACGTCCTTCGAGTGCCCGACTCGCCCAGAACGTGGCGCCGGACGCGGTCAGCCTGTCGGCGTGCACCAGATTGTGTACAGGGTCGCAGACGAACACGGCACCCTGAAACGACGCGGGAAACGTACCGCCCTGTTCCACGGAGATGCCGGACGCCGAGGTGAAATGCCCGATCTCGGACTCATGAATGTGGAGCGGATCGCGTGTGATGGGGAACAGGGCCGCGGCCTTGCCGTGATCGGAGATGGACTGCATGCTCGAGGGCACCGGAAAGTGCGGGTTGGCCGACGCGTACCGCTCCTGGATGACGACATGCCGGATGTGATCGCTGTTCCACACCGTGAAGTGGTTGCCCCAGGCGTCGAAGGCGTTTCCGAACTGCCCGTTACCGGCCGCCGGTTCGAGCTGCGGGGGGTCCATCCTGAACCGCACGTCGGTGCCTCTCGCCAGAGCGTCCACCGGAGACACGTCGCCGTGATCGGGGAACCGGACCGGGAATCCCCGGTCGCCGAACTCCCGTGCGTACCGCTGCGGCTGGAGCACTCTCGGATAGGACACGTAGATCCAGTTGTCCAGACCGTAGACGAGGCCATTGACGCGCAGTTGCGGGTTCGTGGCGGCGAACCCTGTCAGCACGACGCGTCGCGTGTCGGCCAGGCCGTCGCCGTCGGTGTCGGCGATGTAGACGATGTCGGGGGCGGCCGTGACGAGGAGACCATCCTTCCAGGGCAGAATGCCGGTCGGAAAGTGGAAGCCGTCGGCGAAAACGCGCGAAGTCTCGAATCGACCGTCGCGATCCCGATCCTCCAGAAGCTTGATGCGCCCGGTTCGCTCGCCGAGGGGATAGTCGGGCAGCTCGACGACGAACAGCCGTCCCCGGGCGTCGAAGGCCATCGCGATCGGGTTCTGCACCTCCGGCTCGGAGGCCGCGACCTCGATCCGGAATCCATCGGGCAGCCGGAAAGTCGCGAGCGCGGTTTCCGCGGCGGACGGGGATGGCCGGCGGCAACCGCCGGTGCCGGCGAGCAGCAAGGCGGTCAGCAGTACTCCGGCCGTCAGAACGCGACCGCCGGCACTCCACCGAGGGGACACGGCGCCAGTATGCATCACAGCGGCTGACGTCCGCTCCCGACAAGCCGACCATGTACAGTGGTCGAACGCCATGCCTGACGTCCCTTCGGACAAACCCGCTCGACGACCTCGCTACCGCGGCTCGCACCCTCGCACCTTCGGCGAGAAGTACAAGGAGCTCAGCCCGGAGCGTTACCCGGACGAGATCGGTAAGGTGCTCGCGTCGGGGAAGACGCCCGCCGGCATGCACCGGCCGATCATGGTGCAGGAGGTGATCGACGCGCTCGCGCCCCGGCCGGGAGATTTCGCCGTGGACGCCACGCTGGGCTATGGCGGGCACACGGCGGCGCTGCTCGAGCGTGTGCTGCCGGGCGGGCGGGTGCTGGCGCTCGATGTGGATCCGATCGAACTGCCGAAGACCGAGGCGCGGCTGAGGACCGCAGGCGCGCCGCCAGATGCGCTCATCATCTGCCGCAGCAACTTTGCGGGGCTTGCCGGAGTGCTGGCGTCGCGCGATCTGCCGCCGGCGGATCTGGTGCTGGCGGATCTCGGGCTGTCGTCGATGCAGCTCGACGACCCGTCGCGGGGCTTCACGTTCAGGCGCCCTGGTCCGCTGGACCTCCGGATGAATCCGCGCCGAGGGCAGCCGGCCTCGGTGCTGCTCGCGTCGCTCGATGCCCGCAGCCTGGCGGATCTCCTCGACGCCAACGCCGATCAGCCGGACGCCCCCGGTCTGGCGGCGGCGCTGGTCGAACGCAGCCGCCGTGCCCCGATCGCGACGACGACGGACCTGGCAGAGGCGGTGGGGGAGGCGCTGGGTAGGTCGGGGGCGCCAGCGGACGACGTCAACGCGTCGATCCGGCGGGTGTTCCAGGCGCTTCGTATCGCGGTGAACGACGAGTTCGGCGCTCTCGACACCTTCCTGCGCCTGCTGCCGCAGTGTGTCGCGCCCGGCGGGCGCGTGGGGATCCTCTCGTTCCACTCGGGGGAGGACCGCCGCGTGAAGCAGGCGTTCAGGGAAGGCGCTCGATCGGGTGCATTCTCGGAGGTGGCAGAGGAGGTCGTGCGGCCGAGTGCGGAGGAGCGTCACACCAATCCACGGTCATCCGCGGCGAAGCTGCGATGGGCCGTCCGCGCCTGAGTGCTGCGGGTTCCTGGAGCCGCGTAACTCGCATTATCCACGAAGCGGGCGGAGCCGACTCAGTCCACCCGGGACGGAAACCGCTCCGCACGCCGGAAAATTGCGCTTCGGCTTACCGTCGGAGCACGCGGCGCGCCGCCATTGAGGCCGGCGCGCCCTGTCGCTGGCCTGCGCCACAATTTTCGTGACCCGTACCGGCGTGCTCCGCATCGTTTCCGCCCCGGACGGACCGAATTGGCTCACCTTCGTGAATCTTGCGCGCTATTCGAAGCGCGTGCGTACGCCCTCGAGGGCGCTACGCACCGACTCACGGGCGATCCGCCGGACGAGCGGAGCGGCGACGGCCCGCAGGAGGCGTGGCGTCTCGCGCCCGAGCGTCAGCGACTCCATGACGACGACTACGCCATCGGGCGTCTCGAAATACCACCAGTAGACGTTCAGCCGCCAGAGAAAGCCGCGATCCTCGTCCGGTGCGCTGACGCGTTCGTCGGGCGTCCCCGCGGCCCGCACCTCGCGCGCGCTGGTCATCACGCTCCGGCAGACGGCGGCCCGCGGCGTCAGGCGCCGGAAGACCACTTCGTGCTCGGTGTCGTAGGTGACCGTCATCAGCGTGCGCCGGACGATGCGCAGGTAGAGCCCCAGGCGATGGCCGTCGCGCCAGAGAATGCGTGAAGCCGGGACGTCGGACTGCCGCGGCGGGGTCTGTTCGAGTGCGTGTAGCACGGCATCGAGCCGGACACGGGGCACGAGCACGGACCCGCGCCAGTGCTGGAGCGTCGCGCCAGGCATGTCGCTCACGGGGAGTTCGCTCACCTCGATGTCCCCCGGGTCTGCCACGGCTTGCCGCGCGGTGACGGCATCCGTCCTGCGGCTGGCGATGTCGGCTTCCGTCCGCGCGACAACGGCGTGCCACGCCGCGAGGGTGTCGTGCGGGGGCCCAGCCGCCCCGACCGGGGACGCGGATGCGAGTGCCGCCAGGATGGCGAGGGCCGCGACGACGGTCGTTCGAGGGGGTGGAGCGGCCGGCAGGGAGGGTGTGGGCGCCCGGAAGACGAGGCGGTCCGCGGCGATGAAGTTGAAGCCGCCGGTGAGGGCGACGGCCAGCGCGCTTCGCCAGAGGAGCGGCAGGTCCGTCGTGCGTGCCAGGATCCCGGCGAAAACCACCGTGCCGACGATCGAGGTCGCGCCGTTGGTCGCATGGAACGCGATGAACCGCCGAAGCCTCCCTTCGGAGGTGGCGCGGCCCCGCCACGTCCAGCGCTCGTGCCAGACCCAGTTGTGGATGACGGCGGCCTCGACCGCCGCAGCGGTCGCGACGGCCAGCGGCCAGGCGAGCCTCGTGACGAAGAGGTCCACGAGCGCCACCTGCACCGCGAAGCCCAGCGCCGACACGACGGCGAACGCTATCAGCGCATGGCCTCGCGCGCCGGAGGGATCTGACGAACCGGAGACGGTCTGCGGGGTCATGCCAGGTACTGCGCAAACGGCCCGGAAAGAGGCTCACGGCAATCTCGGCCCGGAGAGGTAGCGGTTGAGCCACGCGCTGCGCTGGGCGGCTCTGTTCCCCGGAAACCGCCGCGATGTATCATGCGCGGCACGGCCGGGCGCGCCCGGTGCGCGACATCCGCCCGATTTCAGGAGAAGCCATTCCTCAATGATCAAGACATTCCTGCTCATCACTGCCGTGGCGCTGCTCCCGGTGCCGGCCGCCCATGGTCAGACGCCACCGGCCGCCGCCTCTGCGCTGGAAGCGTTCAACCTGCCGGCTGAGGTCACCTTCCCGGAAGGGATTGCCTACGACCCTTCAGCGGGATCGATCTACACCGCCAGCGCGCTCACGGGCACGCTCGTGCGCGTCGATCTGAAGACCCGCGCGTCCACCGTCGTCGCCCCCGCCGGCACGCTGGTGGCAGGTGGAATGACGACGACGTTTCCCGCCGTGCTCGGGATGAAGCTCGATGACCGCAAACGCCTCTGGATTGCGGGCGGGTCGTCCGGCAAGTTCTTCGTGGTCGATAGCCGCAGCGGCACAGTGATCAAGACGCTGGAGGTTCCCGAGGCGGGCAAGAGCCTCATCAACGACGTGGCGCTCGTCGGCACGACCGGGTACTTCACCGACACGCGGATCCCGACGCTCTGGCGCGTGGA
>JANPJN010000560.1:0-3314 GCA_031425515.1 Acidobacteriota bacterium
CAACTCCACCACGATCGCCCGCGTGGCCGCCGCCACCCTGTTCACGACCTCCATCGTCAGGCGATAGGCTGCAATCTCGCGGCTGTCCGCATCCGCCGCGTCCTGCGCCCGCAGCGCCACACCCCCCGCCAGCGCAGCCACCATCACCCAGACCGCTGCTCGCATGGACCTCTCCCACCCCCCCGCGGCGGCGCCGCGCTCCGAAACGGGCGGACTATATCGAAGTATCGGTGAAGCGTCCAGCTGAGGAGGAGACAGACGAGGAGGGACTCGGACGGGCCGCGAGAGTGAAATCCAGACGCCGCGACGTAAAAACTTTACAGCGCGGCGCGGCGGAGGAAGTCGAGGACGCGGCGGGGAAGGGGGCGCCCCGGCACGATCCGCACCACCGGAATGTGCGACGTTGCCGGGCACGTGGTGATCAGGTGTCCCGCTTCGCTCGCGCCCATGTCGCTCAACGCACCATCGAGCAGGATGACGTCCGGCAGATGACAGGACGCCTTGACAATCGCCTCAAAGGCCGTGCGCGCGCCGGAAACGCGGGCGCCGGCCCGCGTCAACTGCTCCTCCCGTGCATGCCTCGACGCGTCGTCGCGATCGGCGAGTAGCACGTGGACCTGAACCGTATGGCCTCCGCGCGAAGCAGCCGGAAGAGGCATTGGTCCGGACGCTGGCGCTGCCGGCAACCTGGAGGGCTTTCCACGCACGCGCGCGAGTCCAGCAAAAACGCTGCCTGTGCGGTGGCCTTACCGACTGCGGAAGGTTCGCTGCGCCCCGAGCAGGAGGAGGGCTCCGGCGCCGAAGGCAAACAGGTCCATGTCCGCGGCATGCCCCCCGGGGTCGGCCAACGCCAGGACCATGAGCCCGGAGATCCCGCCCGCCAGTCCAAGAGCCACGTCCTGCGCCGCGAGGCTCACGCGGCGTCGGGGGCACTGGTGCGTGTCGCCAAGGGGACCTTTGCAGCGGGGACAAGTTGCCATGCAGTTGTCGGCCGGGCCGACACGATACCACGCCTGCCCGAATCCGGACACTGGGCGGCAATGGCGCACGAGCGTGCGCGCGCGTCAGGCGCGCACACTCCGACGGGCCCGAATCCGCGGAATTCGAGGTAGTGTGCGCCTTCGCGGAGCTCTGGCGTGGCTGCCTTCTTGCTGCGTCTGTCGCATCGCCACCCGTCCGGTCCCGTAAGAGGAGTCCTCCGTGTCCCTCATCAAAGACGTATCGATGCTGGTCGGCGCTCCGGCTCGCGCCTTCAGCGCCCTCCTTGTGCAGGAGCGGCTGCTCTCGCAGGCCGATGTTCGAATTGCCGAGCTCCAGGCTTCACGGGAACACACGGAGCTGGCCGACGTGATCGTCGCGCTCGGTCTCGCGACCGAGGAGGTCAGTTACGGCTGCCTGTCGCGCGCGCTGAAACTGACCCTTGTCGTGCCGGCCGAGGCTGAACACAACGCCCATGCGGTCCGCCTGGTCCCGGAGCGTCTGGCCCGCCGCTACTCGGCCGTGCCGCTCCACGTTGACAACCGGGTCCTGACCTTCGCGACCTGCCGCCCATCCGATCCCGAGGTGGAACCGGACCTCGCGTTCGCCTCGGGTCGGCGGACCCGGATGGTGCTCGCCACGCGCTCGTCGATCCTCGAGGCGCTCGACCGCCTGTACCCGCCGCAGCGCGAGCTGGATCTGCTGGTGGATCGCCTGCGGGCCGTGCCGCTCGATGCCGCGCCTCTCCCGCGCACGCAGCCGGCCACGCCGGCCTCCTCGGTCATCGAGCTCTGCGACGGCCTGATCACGCGAGGGGTCGACGCCGGCGCGAGCGACATCCACATCGAGTGCGGCAGCGCCGGCACGATCGTGCGCTACCGCATCTGTGGCGTGCTCGAAACGGTCCTCACGCTGCCAGGGTCGGTCTCGCAGTCGGTTCGCAATCGCTTCAAGATCATGGCGGGCGCCGACATCTCGGTACGCCACAAGCCGCAGGACGGCGCGTTCCATCTCAACGTCGGCGAGTACACCGCAGACGTGCGCTTCTCGAGCCAGCCGTCGCTCGACGGCGAGAAGCTCGTGATGCGCGTGATCGACAGCCGCAGCGCACAGAAAACGCTCGACACGATGGGGTACGACGACGACACGCTGGGACGGCTGAAGCGGGCGCTGGCGCGCCCGGACGGCCTGGTGCTCGTCACGGGCCCGACCGGTTCCGGCAAGACCACCACGCTCTACGCGGCGCTCGCCCACCTCAGCACCGGCGGCACCAACATCGTCAGCCTCGAAGACCCCGTGGAGCGCCGGGTTCCCGGCGTCACGCAAGTACCCGTGAGCACGAAGAGCGGCAATACGTTCGAAGCCGCGCTGCGCTCGCTCCTGCGTCAGGATCCGAACGTCATCATGGTGGGGGAGGTGCGCGACGGACAGGTCGCGCAGATCCTCGGGCAGGCCGCCTACACCGGCCACTTGGTACTATCCTCGATGCACACCTCCGATGCCGCGACCGCGATTACCCGGCTGACGAATCTCGGGCTCGAGGCCTACAAAGTGGCGGAGAGCATCGCCGGCGTGCTGGCGCAGCGGCTGGTCCGTACACTCTGCCCCCGCTGCCTGCGCACCCACTCGGAGGACGACGCCAAGCGCCTCGGGGCGGAGAACAACATCCCCTCGGTCCCGGTGTCGGCAGGCATCGGCTGCGATCACTGCAAGTTCACGGGCTATCTCGGCAGGAGGGCCGTCGCGGAGCTTCTCACGCCGTCCGACACCCTGCGGGAGGCCATCGGCCGCGGTGCCACCGCGCACGAGATCCGGGCCGCGATGCGGGCGTCTGGTGTGGCGACGATGCGCGACCAGGCGCTGCGCCTGGTGAGCCTCGGGATGACCTCGATCGAAGAGGTGAACCGTGTGGTGGCCATCGACGGGGAAGCAGGCGGTCCCCGCAACGCTCGCCGCCGCGTGCTGATTGCGGACGACGAGCCGATCACGCGGATGCTGGTGAAGCTGCTCCTCGAGCGTCAGCACTTCGAAGTGCTCGAGGCCGTGAACGGCCGCGATGCGCTCGAGATCGCCCTGCGGGAGCACCCCGACCTGCTGATGACGGACCTGAACATGCCGGAGATGGACGGGTATGAAGCGATCACCCGCATCCGCCGCGAGATGTCGCTCGCGATGCTGCCGGTCCTGGTGCTCACGTCGGAGGAGGGCCCCGGAGTGGAGCGGCGCGTCCTCGAACTGGGCGCAGACGACTACGTCGTCAAGCCGTTCGATCCGGACGTGCTGCTGTCGCGGGTCAACGCCGTCTTCCGGCGGCTGAAGGTCATGGCTGCCTGAGC
>JANPJN010000561.1:0-12332 GCA_031425515.1 Acidobacteriota bacterium
ATGTTGCCCCCCTTGCCGACCACGGTGCTGAGGCGTTCGAGCTCCCGCACCAGCTTTTCGTTCCGCTCGATGGCGTCGTTGAGCGCATCGCAGATCTTCCCGGCCATGCCCGTCCGGTCGGCGGGCATCCGGGCGGAAAAGTCGCCGCGCCGGTAATCCGAGAGCACCTTCAGCAGGCGCTTCTGGTCGAGGGTGTCGGTCGTTTTGGGGGCAGTGGGCATGGAATGTCTCAGCGGGAGGCTGTCACGTTGACGAACGGGCACGAATGATTCTGATGCGCAGGCGCGGGCCCCGGGCGGGGCGGGGCCGGGGGCCATGGCCGAACGCCTGCGACGTTCGCGCATTATGCATCGCGATTGCCAACCTCAGCAAAGCCGGCGAAGCGAAGCAAAAGCGAGGATCAGGGCGTGCCGCGCGAACGTGCCGCGTCAGGCACGGACGGTTGCGACCGCCACATCCGGTCGGTCGCTGATGATGCCGTCCACGCCCCAGGCCATCAGGCGCCGGATGTCGTCGGCCTCGTTCACCGTCCAGACGTGCACGGCCAGGCCGGCGCGGTGCGCGTGATCGAGGAAACGAGGCGAGATGATGGTGGTCAACCCCGATCGCTCCGGGAGCTGGAACTCGCGGTAGGCCGGACGCCGCAGCGGCCAGCGCACCCACGATCGATAGAGCGCCCAGCGGGCCTCTTCCCGCGATGCGCCCGTCCTGATGCGCGGCTCGCGGCGGCGGACGGCCTGCAGCACGCGTGCCCCGAAGGACCCGAACGCCACGCGGTCCACCGCCCCCGCGGCCCGCACCTCGTCCACGGCGCGCTCCGCCAGATCCGGGTGGTCGACCTTCAGCTCCACGATGAGCGGAACCCGCGGGTAGCGCTCGAGCACGTCGCGCAGCCGCGGCACCCCGTGGCCCTGGCCTCTGAACGGAAACGCGTCCTCGCCCGGCAGCGCACCGCGGAACACATGCCCGGCATCCACGGCCGCGAGCTCAGCCGCCGTGCGCGCCGACACCGGACCGCGCGCGTCGGTCGTGCGATCGAGGAGCGCATCGTGGTGCACGACCACCACACCGTCGCGCGAGAGATGCACGTCGAGCTCGAGGCCGTCGGCCCCGCACGCGAGTCCGTGATCGAAGGCGAGGATGGTGTTTTCCGGACGCAGGGCCGCACCGCCGCGATGAGCGAAGACGAGCGGACGCGCGGCTGGAGACAAGGTGCTCATTGTAGCCTCCGGCCCGCCGCGAAGGCCGGTGATAAGATGCCGTATGACTTCGGACCGTCCCTCGACGCTCGGGCACCTGCGGTCGGCCGTCGCGGCCGGCGGCGTGGCCCGGCGCTCCGTTCGCGACGAGCTTCGCGCCAATCTCATCACGCGGCTGCGTTCGAAGCAGCCGATCTTCCCCGGCATCATCGGCTACGACGACACGGTCGTGCCGCAGATCGTGAACGCGGTGCTGTCGCGCCACAATTTCATCCTGCTCGGCCTGCGCGGGCAGGCGAAGAGCCGCATCCTGCGCGCGCTCGCGGCGCTCCTCGATGACGCGATCCCGGTCGTGCCGGGCTGCGAGATCCACGACGACCCGCTGGCGCCGCTCTGCTCGGCGTGCCGGGCGCGGGTGCGCACGGAGGGTGATGCGCTGCCGATCGGCTGGCTCGGCCGCGACGCGCGCTACGTCGAGAAGCTCGCCACGCCCGACGTGACGATCGCCGACATGATTGGCGACCTCGATCCCATCAAGGCGGCGCGCGCCGGGCTCCAGCTCTCCGACGAGCTCACCATGCATTACGGCCTGCTGCCCCGGGCCAATCGCGGCATCTTCGCCATCAACGAGCTCCCGGATCTGGCCGGCAAGATTCAGGTCGGCCTGTTCAACATCCTTCAGGAAGGGGATGTCCAGATCAAGGGCTACCCCGTCCGGTTGCCGCTCGACATCCTCCTGGTGTTCAGCGCCAACCCGGAGGACTACACCGCCCGGGGCAAGATCATCACCCCGCTCAAGGACCGTATCGGCTCCGAGATCCGGACGCACTACCCGGCCACGCGCCAGCACGCGCTCTCGATCACGGCGCAGGAGGCATGGGTCGCACGGCCCGGCGCCGGCCAGCCCGCCATCCGGATCCCGGACTTCGTGCGCGAGGTCGTCGAAGAGGTCGCGTTCCAGGCGCGGCAGGACTCGAAGGTGGACAAGCGATCGGGCGTCAGCCAGCGCCTTCCCATCTCGCTGCTCGAAAACGTCGTCTCGAACGCCGAGCGGCGCGCGCTGCTCGCCGACGAACCGGTGGTCGTGCCTCGAGTGACCGACATCTATGCGGCGCTTCCCGCCATCACCGGCAAGTTCGAGCTCGAGTACGAAGGCGAGCTTCGCGGCGCCGGCAACGTCGCCCGCGAGATCATCCGCAACGCCGTCGGCAACGTCTTCACCGGCTACTTCGCCGCCGCCGACCTCGGGCCGATCACGGACTGGTTCGACCTGGGAGGCCTGCTGCAGGTGGACGACACGCTCGACGCGGGCGAGCTCCTCGCGCGCACGGCCCAGGTCCAGGGGCTGCGCGACCTCACCGCGCACGCAGGCATCGGCACCTCGCCGGACGCGCCGCTCCTGGCCGCGGCGGTAGACTTCATCCTCGAGGGCCTGTACGCCCAGAAGAAGATCAGCCGGTCGGACGAGTTCCAGTATCAGGGCGCCGAAACACCGCGCCGCCAGCCCCGCTCCACGGCCCCTCCGGAACCATCAGTCGAGCGCGAGATGCCGCTGCCGGGCAACAAGAAGAAGTACTACAACTGACCCGATGAAGTACCGCTACTCGAAATTCACCGGCGAGGATCTCGACGACCTCGACCTCGAGGAACTGCTGTCGCAGCTCTCCGAGATGCTCCTCGGGAGCGGGTTCGACGACCCGCACGGGTTTCCGGGCGAAGACGCCGGGCACTCGATGCAGGCGCTCCACGACGCCATTCTCGAAGCGCTCCTGAACGGCGGGCTGCTGTCGGCCGAGACGCTCGAGAAGATGTTCGGCCGCGACTGGCAGGACAAGGACGACGCCGAGGCGAGGCTCGATGCGCTGATCCAGAAGATCATCGAGAAGCTGCAGACGCAGGGCTACGTCACCGCATCACCCGATCTCTCGGGGGAGCGGCAGCGGCGCGAGGGGACGGGCGGCCCGGGCGGACAGCCGGATCCGTCCTTCAAGTTCGAGATCACCGACAAGAGCCTCGACTTCCTCGGCTACCGCGCGCTGCGCGACCTGCTCGGCTCCATCGGCAGGAGCAGCCTGGGCCGCCACGATACACGGGAGATGGCCACCGGCGTCGAGGCCAGCGGCGCGCCGAAGCCGTACGAGTTCGGCGACACGATGAACCTCGACGCGAGCGCCACGATCCTGAACGCCGTCATGCGCTCGACCGCCCACCCGCCCTCGACTCCCGGCGCCGCGGGCGGTATCGACATCACCTACGAGGACCTGATGGTCGCGCAGGGGGAGTACCAGAGCTCCTGCGCCACGGTCCTGATGCTCGACTGCAGCCACAGCATGATCCTCTACGGCGAGGACCGCTTCACCCCCGCCAAGCGGGTGGCGCTCGCGCTCGCCAACCTGATCCGCCTCCAGTATCCCGGCGACGCGCTGAAAGTCGTCCTCTTCCACGACTCGGCGGAGGAGATCCCGCTCTCGCAGCTCGCACGTGTGAAGGTCGGGCCCTACTACACCAACACGCGCGAAGGGCTCCGCCTCGCTCGCCGGCTCCTCGAACGGCAGCAGAAGGACATGCGGCAGATCGTCATGATCACCGACGGCAAGCCGTCCGCCCTCACGCAGCCCGACGGGCGCATCTATCGCAACGCCTTCGGCCTCGACCCCTTCATCGTCTCGGAAACGATCGCCGAGGTCGCGGCGTGCCGCAAGGCCGGCATCCTGATCAACACGTTCATGCTCGCCCGCGACTACGATTTGGTGAGCTTCGTCCGGAAGGTCGCCGAGATCTGCCACGGCAAGGCGTACTTCACGACGCCGCGCACGCTTGGCCGCTACGTGCTGATGGATTACATGGACAAGAAGACGCGCACGATCCACTGACGATCAGGCCCCGCGCGGCCCGCGGACGATCCTTATGCTGCCATTCACGATCCCCGTGTTCCCGCTGCCGAACGTGGTGCTCTTTCCGACGGTCTCGCTCCCGCTGCACATCTTCGAGCCGCGCTACCGGCAGATGGTGGCGGATGCGATCGACGGGGACCGGATCATCGGGATGGCGCTGCTGCAGCCCGGGTGGGAGGGGGCCTACGAGGCGCGCCCGCCGATCTATCCCGTCGGCTGCGCGGGGCTCATCACGCACGCCGAACACCTCCCCGACGGCCGCTACAACATCGTCCTGCGCGGGCTGGAAAAGTTCCGGGTCGTGCGTGAGCACGCGGACCGCGCGTACCGGACCGCCGACGTGGATCCGATCATCGACCCGCCCAACAGCCGGGAGGACGTGCAGGCGGCACGACGGCAGCTCGAAGCCCTGCTCATCCCGCAGACGTCGGGCGTGGAGCGGAAGATGCCGGCGTCGATGGGCGACGAAGATCTCGTCAACGCGCTCGCACAGTATCTCGAGCTCGAAGTCGTGGAGAAGCAGGCCCTGCTCGAGCGCGATGGCGTGCTCGCGCGGTGCCAGTCGCTCATCGACCTGCTGGAAATGAAAGTGCTCAGCGCGCGCCACGAGTGGCGCAGCGGGGGGAACTGAGTTCAGCGGATCGCAATCCGGGTGGGGCGATTCGAGACTGGACGCGTTCCTCGCGATCCTCGGTGTTTTCGCGATCGGGTCAATCCGGTCAACAACTTACCGCAAAGATGAGTGTCCCCCTCGTTAGCGGGCGCGCTTCGGGGGGGCGGGGCGGTATTCGACGCGGACGTTGCTGACGATCGCGACGGTGCGGCCTGGCGTGGCCGTCTCCCGGCCCGCCGCGGTGGTGGCGTCGAGCACTTCGCCGAGGAGGCTGACGACGTCGGTGCCGGCGGGCACTGAAATCGACACCTGCTCGCGCCCCAGCGGGGCGACGGCCTTGGCGCCGCCCGGACCGGCGCCGCCGGAGATGCGATCGTGCAGATCGGGGGCGCTCCGGAACTCGGTCTGCACGGCCCCCCGCCCCAGCAGGTCCCCCTTCATCGACAGCGCCGCGACGACGGCGGTGTACTTCGCGAACCCGCGGCCGGCGCGGATGTCCTCCTCCGAGAACGTGTGCCGGTTGTGCAGGTCGAAGAAGAGCGTCGCTGGGCCCGTGTGCGCGGGAATGGTGACGAGGACGCCCTCGGCCGGCTCACGGCCGGCGAGCACGAAACAATAGGAGGCGCCGGTCCTGATGCCGGTGCCGAGCACCTCGCGGCATTTCAGATCCACGGCGACGTTCGTGAGGGGCGCGGCCGGCGCTGGCTTGCGCGCGGGGACCGTGCGGCGCTGTGGCGCCGCGTTGACGGACGTCCCGACCGTCCACATGAGCAACAGAACACCGGCCGTGCGCATGGTCGAAGTATATCAGCCGGATCTCAGCGCTTCTTCAGCAGATCGAGGAACTCGGCGCGCGTGCGGGCATCCTGCCGGAAGGCGCCGAGCATGGCGCTCGCGACGGCGACGGAGTTCTGCTTCCCGACCCCGCGCATCGACATGCACAGATGGGTCGCCTCGGTGACGACGGCCACGCCGAGCGGCTGGATCTTCTCGCGGATGGTGTGGGCGATCTGGTTCGTGAGGCGCTCCTGCACCTGCAGGCGGCGGGCGAAGACGTCCACGAGCCGCGGAATCTTGCTGAGGCCAACCACCTTGCCGTTCGGGATGTAGGCGACATGGCACTTGCCGAAGAACGGCAGGAGGTGGTGCTCGCACAGGCTGTAGAAGTCGATGTCCTTCACGATCACCATCTCGTTATAATCGACCGTGAAGAGCGCGTTGTTCAGCACCTCGTCCACGTCGGCCGCGTAGCCGCTCGTGAGAAAGCGCAGCGATTTCTCCACGCGCTTCGGCGTATCGACCAGCCCTTCGCGCGAGGGGTCTTCCCCCATCGCGGCCAGGAGCTGTCGGATGATGTCCTCCATCCTCATATTCTACCTCGTCACTTTTCACCCTCACGCGCTCGGACTGCACGCCGCGCCATCGTCCGGGCACACCTCCGCCGGCAGGAGCGCCACGCAAACGGCCTGGGCGGCGGCGGAGTCGGGCACGCAGGCCGTCGCGACGGCCGACCCCGACGCCCTGTACGCGCGACGGGCCGATCTGCCGAGCGCGCGCCAGGCCGCGGCGATCTGGGACGCACGGCTCACGCGAAATCCGAAGGATGCCGAGGCCGCGGCGAAGCTCGCGCGGGCGCTGTACTGGCTCGGCACGCATGCGCCGGGCGACGAGCGCCGGACCCTGCTCGAGCGGGGGATTGCCGCCGGGCGCGCCGCGGTGGCGTCAGAGCCGCTCAAGCCCGACGGGCATTTCTGGCTCGCGGCCAACATGGGGGCGCTGGCGGAAGGAGCCGGCCTCCGGATCGGGCTGCGATATCGAGGGGAGATCCGCGACGAACTGATGATCGTCCGAAAGCTCGATCCCGCCTATCAACGCGGATCGGCCGACCGGGCGCTGGGCCGCTGGTACTACAAGGTGCCGGCACTCTTTGGCGGCAGCAACCGGAAGTCGGAAGAACACCTCAGGGCCTCGCTCACGCACGGGGCGGGCAACACCCCCTCGCTCTACTACCTCCCCGAGACCCTGATCGCGTTGACACGCCCGCGCGACGCGCGCGACACCCTGATGGCGCTGCTGGCCTCCTCCGGCGATCCCGACTGGGCGCCCGAGGATCAGGAATACAAGGCCCGGGGCCAGCGCCTGCTCGAGACCCTCAGGTAGCTGATAGCTGATAGCTAGTAAGTATAAAACCCCCGCCCGCTCTTCTTGCCCAGACGCCCCGCGAGCACCATGCGCTTGAGGAGCGGCGGCGGCGCGTACGCCGGCTCCCGGTACTCCTCGAACATGATGTTGGCGATGTAGTACGTCGTGTGGTGGCCAACGAAATCCAGGAGCGTGAACGGCCCCATCGGATAGCCGCATCCGAGCATCATGCCCTTGTCGATGTCCTCAATCGTGCCCAGCCCGTGTTCGAACGCGCGCACGGCGTCGAGCAGATAGGGCACGAGCAGGCGATTGACGATGAAACCCGGCTTGTCCGGGGCGCTAATCGGGTCCTTGCCGAGCGACCCGGCGAACGCGAACACCTCCCGGTACGTCTCCTCGCTCGTCGTCAAACCTCGTATCACCTCGACCAGCTTCATCAGCGGCACGGGATTGAAGAAGTGCAGCCCCGCGAAGCGGTCCGGGCGCTTCGTCCGCGCGGCCAGCTCCGTGATGCAAAGCGAGGAGGTGTTCGAGCAGATGATGGCGTGCGCCCCGAGCAGATCGTCGAGGGTACGGTAGCTCGCCGCCTTTTCGTCGATGTTCTCGACGATAGCCTCGATGATGAGGTCGCACGGCGCCAGGTCGGCGAGATCGGTGGTGCCTGACAGATTGGCCAGCGTGCGGTCCCTGTCCGCCGGTGCGACCTTTCCCTTCTCGACACCGCCGGCGAGGAACTTCTCGATCCGACCCAGGCCGCGCGCCAGGAGGGCGGGATCGACTTCGCGCACGAGCGTGCGATACCCGGCAGCCGCCGAGACCTGCGCGATCCCCGCCCCCATGAGCCCGCACCCGAGCACGCCGACGGTTGTGATGGACATAAGACAGAAGCTATCAGCTATCAGCCATCGGCTGTCAGCTGTCAGCTCTCAGCTCTCAGCTACCCCGCTTCTGTTTCTACCAAGGCGGCGATGCCCTGGCCGCCGCCGATGCAGGCGGTCGCGAGGCCGCGTTTCAGGCCGCGCCGGTGCAGTTCCAGCACCAGCGTGAGCAGCAGGCGGGTGCCGGTCATCCCGAGGGGATGGCCGAGCGCGATGGCGCCGCCGTTCACGTTGACGCGGTCGCGATCGAGGCCCAGCGCCTTCTCGACCGACAGGTACTGCGCGGCGAAGGCTTCATTCACCTCGAAGAGGTCGATATCCTCCACCGTCAGACCTGCCTGTTGCAGCACCTTTCGGGTGGCCGGCACCGGACCGAGGCCCATCAGTGACGGCTCGACCCCCACCGACGCCCAGTGCGTGAGCCGCGCGATCGGCCTCAATCCGCGCGACGCGACGGCGGCCGCCGACGCCAGCAGGAGCGCCGCTGCGCCGTCCACGATGCCCGACGCGTTGCCGGCCGTTACGCAGCCCTGCTTGCTGAACGAGGGCGCGAGGGCGGCGAGCCTCTCCAGCGTGGAGTCCGGCCGCATATGGTCGTCGCGGGCGAACACCTCGACCCCTTTGCGCGACGCGATCTCGACCGGCACAACCTCCTCGGCCAGCCGCCCGTCGCGCCACGCCGCATCGGCCAGTGCCTGGCTGCGCAGCGCGTAGCGATCCTGTGCCTCTCGCGAGATGCCGTACTTCGCGGCACAGTTCTCGGCCGTGACCGCCATCGTGCAGCCGCAATGAGTGTCCAGCAGCGCCGACCAGAGCGTGTCTTCGAGCTGCCCCTGCCCGAGGCGCAGGCCGGTGCGCAGCCCGCGGATCACATGGGGCGCCTGGCTCATGCTCTCCATGCCGCCGGTGAGCACGATGTCGGCCTCGCCGAGGCGGATCATCTGACCGCCGCTGATGGCCGCCTGGATGCCCGAACCGCACAGACGATTCACGGTGAGCGCGGGGACTTCGATCGGGACGCCCGCCCGCAGCCCCACGTGCCGTGCGCCGTACACGGCATCGGCACTCGTCTGCAGCACGTTGCCGAAGACCACGTGATCGACGTGGGCGGCCTCGACGCCCGTGCGCGCCATGGCCCCGCGCGCCGCAAGGGCGCCGAGCTCGAGCGCCGTCAGACCCTTGAGTGTGCCGTTGTAGACGGCCATCGGCGTCCGCGCGCCACCTAGAATGAAGATGTCGGACATGATCTCAGCTCTCAGCTCTCAGCTCTCAGCTCTCAGCTCTCAGCTTCCAACTCCACCAGTATCCCGCCTCGGTGCTCCACCTCAGGCTTGTTCGGGCTGGATCCGGCGGCTGATGACGTCGCCGGTTTCGCGGGTCCCGAGCGTGCCGCCGATGTCGGGGGTGCCCTGCGACTGCTGCACGGCACCGAGCACGGCGGCTTCGATGGCGGCCGCTTCGTCTCGAAGTCCGGCGGTCTCCAGCATCAGCGCGGTGGACAGGATCGCACCGATCGGGTTCGCCATGTTGCGGCCGGCCAGCGGCGGGGCAGACCCGTGCACGGGCTCGAACATCGAGGTGCGGCCGGGATGGATGTTCCCCGACGCCGCCATCCCCAGCCCGCCCTGGAGCGCCGCACCGAGATCGGTCACGATATCGCCGAACAGGTTGTTCGTCACGATGACCTGGAACTGTCCGGGGTCGAGCACCAGGTGCATGGCGAGCGCGTCGATGTAATAGTGCGTCGGCGTGATCCCCGGGAAGCCGGCCGCGACCTCGCGGAACACGCGCTGCCAGAGCGCGTGGCCGTGCGTCATGGCGTTGCTCTTGTCGGCCATGCACACGCGCGTCAGTCCGCGGGACGCCGCGAAGTCGAAGGCGTGCCGGACGATCCGGTGGACCCCCTTCCAGGTGTTCACCTCCTCCTGCAGCGCAATCTCGTCCTCCGTGCCGGGCTTGAAGCGCCCCCCCACACCGACATACAGCCCTTCGGTGTTCTCGCGAAAGACGACGAAGTGCACGTCGGCGGGCGTGCGTGATTTCAGGGGGCACAGCCGCGCATCGAGCAGCGCGACCGGCCGGTGATTGACGAACAGATCCAGCTCGAAACGCGTGCCGAGCAGGATGTCGCGCGCATGCCGGTTGTCGGGCACGCGCGGATCCCCGAGCGCCCCGACGAGAATCGCGTCGAACTGCCGCAGCAGATCGTAGCCGCCCGGCGGCATCGTCTCGCCGGTGGCCAGGAAGTGATCCGCGCTCCAGGGCAGGGTCTCGAGATCGAACGCACGGCCGAACCTCTCCCCCACGGCCCACAGCACCTTCACTGCTTCGGCCGTGACGTCCGGTCCGATCCCGTCGCCGGGGATGACGGCTATGCGCATCTCAGCTCTCAGCTCTCGGCTCTCAGTCTCTCAGTCTCTCAGCTGTCAGCTGCCCGCCTCGACCGCCATCGCCATGCCCATGCCGCCGCTCACGCAGAGCGTGGCGAGCCCGCGCCGGGCGCCGCGGCGCCGCATCTCGTGCAGCAGCGTCACGATGATCCGCGCGCCGGTGCATCCAATGGGATGCCCGAGCGCGATCGCGCCGCCATTGACGTTGAGTTTGTCGAGTAGGATCGGCTCGTCACGCAGCACCGCGAGCACCTGCGGGGCAAACGCCTCGTTCAGTTCCACGACGTCGAAGTCGGCCATCGACAAGCCGGTCCTGGCGAACAGCCGGCGCATGGCCGGGACGGGGCCGATGCCCATGCGGCGCGGGTCAACACCGGCGGACGCCCATGCGGTGAGGCGGGCCAGCGGCTGCAGGCCGAGGTCGGCGGCCCGGCGCGCGCTCATCAGCACGACGGCCGCGCCGCCGTCGGTGATGCCAGACGATGTGCCGGCGGTGATCAGGCCGTCAGCGAAGACCGGCGTCAACCTCCCCAGCCCCTCTATCGTCGTCTCCGGCCTGGGGTGTTCGTCGGCGCTGACGATCGTCGTGCGTCCCCTGGCGTCCGTAACCGTGACCGGGGTGATCTCGGCCGCAAAGCGCCCCTCGGCGACGGCCACGGCGGCGCGGCGCTGCGACTCGAGCGCATAGGCGTCGGACGCCTCTCTCGTGATCCCGTAGTCGCGGGCGAGCGCGTCCACGGTTTCGCCCATCACCATGCCGGAGAGCGAGCAGGTGAAGCCATCCCGGTACATGGCATCGACGAGCGTGAAGTTTCCCATGCGGCGCCCCCATCGGGCGTCTTCGGCGTCGATGAGGTAGGGCATGCGGCTCATCGACTCGATGCCCCCGGCCGCGATGACGTCCGCGTCGCCGAGCGCGATGGACTGGGCGGCAGTGGCGATGGCCTGCATCCCCGAGGCGCAGGCCTTGTTCACCGTCTGCGCCGGGACGCTGTCGGGAAGGCCGGCACGGCTCCCGACCTGGCGTGCCGGGTTGGGCCCGGAGCCTGCCTGGCGGGCGTGGCCAATGATGGTTTCGTCAACCGATGCCGGGTCCACACCCGACCGATCGAGGGCGGCCCGAACGGCCGCGGCTCCTAGGTCTGCGGGATGGACGGAGCGAAAGGCGCCCCCGTACCGCCCGATGGGTGTGCGGGCGGCCCCGACGATGACGACCTCGAGGTCCGGGTGCACTTCGCGATGATACAACCACCGAATTAGTAGAAGCGGGCCGAAACGGCACAGTAGGGACTCGTCCCACAATCCATCCCTTTGGATTCAAAAATACGTATTTCAGGGACGAAAGGCCTGCCTGTTGACGCTAACCGCCTGATTTCATTGATGCTCTGGAATCAAAACTGCAGGCATACTCCGTGCTTTGCAGGGTGTTTACTGGGACCGCCCCAGTTTTCCCTGTCATCCGCGTCGTTTCGGCCTGCGGGCCTCTGCCATGCGCTGACATGTCTTGTTGTTATTCAGGAGGATGAACCAGAAATGCGAGCACGTACATTTGCCGCACTGATGGTGGCTCTGCTGTTTGCCTGGCCGGTGGCGGCTCAGGAACAGCGCGGCTCCATCGAAGGCGTGGTGAGGGACAGTTCAGGAGCGGTACTGCCGGGGGTGAACGTCGAAGCCCGGAACGCTACGGGAGTCGTTCTGACCGCCACGACCGACTCAGAGGGCGTTTACCGCTTCCCGTCCGTGTCACCCGGCACCTACGAGGTGACGGCCACGCTTCAGGGCTTCGCCCCGAAGAAGCAGGGGAGCATCGACGTCGGCCTCGGCCAGATCAAGAAGGTCGATGTCGCGCTCGGGCTTCAGGGCGTCGCGGAAAACGTTCAGGTGACGGCAGAGTCGCCGCTCGTGGACGTCAAGCAGAGTGCCCGGCAGACCAACATTGCGCGCGAACAGATTGCGCTCCTTCCGAAGGGACGCGACTTCACGTCGCTCGTCACGCAGGCGCCGGGGGCGAACACTGAGTCGAAGCTCGGCGGGCTCTCGATCGACGGCGCGAGCGCCGGCGAGAACCGCTACATCATCGACGGCATCGAGACGACCGACCTGCAGGATGGCACGTCGGGCAAGAACCTCATCGCTGACTTCGTCGAAGAAATCCAGGTCAAGTCGAGCGGCTATACCGCGGAGTTCGGTGGCGCCACGGGTGGCGTGATCAA
>JANPJN010000562.1:0-2634 GCA_031425515.1 Acidobacteriota bacterium
ACGCGGCGGTCCGGACCCGTGCGCGAGGCAGCCGGACGATAGCCGGCGATGCGCGTGATCCGCGGGCCGAGGCTGCCGGCCAGGTGCAGCCAGTGGATGCCCTCTTCGAAGAACGCATCGCCTCCGGCCATCGCCTCGTCGTTGCGCCAGTCGTCTGCCGTCTTGAGCCGTTTCGCGATGGTCGTGAAATGGGCGAAGACCATCTCGCCGATCGCCCCCTCGGCCAGGAGCCGGCGCAGGACGCCGGCAAGCGGCTTGTAGTGGTCGTTCTCGCCGACGAGCACCACACGGCCGACGCGGTCCCGCGCGGCCAGGACCGTGCGGTAGTCGTCCATGGTGAGGAACGCGGGCTTCTCGACGAGGACGTGCTTCCCTGCCGCGAGCGCCTGGAGTGTGAGATCGAGATGGAAGCGGGGCGGCACCGCCACCACCACCGCATCGACCGCTGGATCGGCGATGGCCGACGCGTAGTCGCCGTACGCGCCGACGCCGCCGTACTGACGGGTGTAGGCGTTCGCCTTCCGGGCGTCCCGGCTTGCGTAGCCGCATGAGATCGCCGCCCCGAGCGCCTTGAGGTTCCGGCTGTGCACCCGCGTGATATAGCCGCACCCCAGAAACACCACCCGCAGGGGGACACTCATCTTTGCCGTAACGTGTTGATCCTGCACGAGATTCTAGACGACCCCCCCGGATCGGCTGGCGATGCCGTCACCGGCGGGAAGGAGGCTATCCCGCATGACTGGCAAGCAGGGCCCGGCCCTCCCGCGCGGTCAGGACCTTGTTGTACAGCGTCCCGCCTGGCTGCTGACGGCGTCCGCCTTCTTCCAGCGACCCGGCATCCACACCGGCGAAGCCGATGTCGTCGATCAGGTTCATCACCACGCGCTTGGCCGCCACATCATCGCCCGCGACGAAGATCGCGTGACGATCGTCGGCGCACAAGTCCGGACGTCCGCGTTCGGCCAGGTGCGTGAACCAGATGGTATTGAAGGCCTTGATCAACCGCGCGCCCGGCAGACGCGTCGCGGTCTCTCCCGACGAAGACGATGATCCGAGGTCCATGACGGTGCCGTCGGGGGCATAGGGGTTCATCGCGTCGATGACGATCTTTCCCGCGATCGCTTCCGGCGGGGGCAGCGCGGACGACGTGCGCCACGGCACCGCCAGCAGTACCACCTCCGCCCATCGCGCCGCATCCGTCACCGTCATCGCCCGCGCACGAGGACCGAGCTCCGCGACGAGCAGCGCCAGCGAGTCTGGCCCGCGCGAATTCGAGACGACGACTTCGTGATCCGCTCCGGCGAACAGGCGCGCCGCCGTGGCCCCGATCATGCCCGCTCCGACCACCGCAATCTTCATGATCTCGATCGTACTCCGGCTTTCCCCGAAACGGGCACCCGCGATAGTCTGTCGGCATGCCGACCCTGATCGAAGCCCCCTCCATCATCACCGCCGCGGGCAACAAGCCCAAGCGCATCGAGGAGTATGCCGGCCGCGTGAACTCGGGCCATTCCGCGCTGAGCGTCGCGCGCATGATCTCCCCGGGCGGATGGCAGGAGCCAGGACAGCGCCCGGAGTTCGAGGAGGTTACGGTGGTGCTGCGCGGCGTGCTCCGGGTCGAGACCGACACCGGCACGCTCGAGGTCCGCGCCGGGCAGGCAATCGTGACCGCGCCGGGCGAGTGGGTCCGCTACAGCACCCCCGAGACGGACGGCGCCGAATACATTGCCGTCTGTCTGCCGGCGTTCTCGCCCGACACCGTTCACCGCGACGACTGACGCGGCCGCGCGGCCACCTTCCACGTCCACCAGATCAACAGCACCTGCCCGGGCAGCCGCAGCCAGAGCAGCGCCTCGGCCCAGGCCGGCGCCCCCGTCGTCCTCGCGATCTGCAGCATGGTGACGTTCGCGGGAAAGACCGCGATCAGCAGCAGGATGAGTCCAAGCCCCGCCGCACGCCGGGTGCGCGGAACGAGTATGCCGATGCCGCCGGCGATCTCCGCCACGCCGCTGATAAGAATCAGCGCGTCATGCGCGGGGAGCCACGCGGGCATGATGGGCCGATAGATCCCGGGCTTCACCAGGTGCAGCGTGCCGCCGAGGAGGAAGATGGCCGACAGCGCGAGCCGGGCAAGCCGCGTCAGGAGTGCCTCCCCGTGGGGCGACTCATCCCGCGTCCTGCGTCGCCGGTAACAGCGGCGTCGTCCGCTTGCACAGCTGCAGTGGAAGACCCCACGGGTCGCGCAGCATCAGGAGGCGTGACCCGTCCGGCTGGACCAACTCCTCCACGAACGTCGCCCCCGCCGCCATCAGCGCCGCTCTCGCGGCGTCAGGGTCCGGCGCGTGGAATGCCAGGTGGAACCGCAGCGGATGCATGGCCCCGTAGTCCGGAACGGGATCCTGGACGTTGTTGTAGATCTCGAGGACGACGTGACCGCGGGCGTCGGCGAGGAAGTGGACCCAGGGCGCGGCGTCGATGCGCCGGACAACCCGCATGCCGAGGTGCTCCACGTACCACGCCGCCATGGCGGCCGGGTCGGAGACATTGCACGCGATGTGTTCGATGTTCAGTACTGGCATTGAGACACCCGCTGTCATGATACGGCCAACAGGACGGGGGCCGTATACTCCTGTC
>JANPJN010000563.1:0-2482 GCA_031425515.1 Acidobacteriota bacterium
TGACGCTCACCGCCCGCATCGAGTTCAAGGACATGAAGTCCAACAAGATCCTGTGGTCGAACCCTGCGATGCAGTTCCGCGAGGAGTTCGACGTCGCGACGGACGTCAACGACCCGGCCGCCTTCTTCGGCCAGGACGCCAACGCGCTCGAACGCGTCGCCACCGAGTTCGCGCGCAGCCTCGTCAGCTCGATCCTGGAGGCGTTCTGATTCGCAGTCCGTTGTGCGACGGGGCGAATCGTACGCACCGGCCCCGCTCCGCCGCCTGACACCATGCCGCCCGCCACGCCCCAGTCCATCCGCAAGCAGATCGCCGCGCGCACGCTCGACCCGGTCTACCTCATCGTCGGCGACGACGACGCGGAGGTGACGAGGCTGGCGAATGAACTGTCGTCAGTCGTCGAGGACGAGTTGCGGGCGTTCAATCTCGATCGGTTGTATGCCGGAGAGAAGAACGTCACCCCGGAGGCCATCGTGCAGGCCGCGCGGACGCTGCCGATGATGGGCGATCGCCGCGTGGTGCTCGTCATGCGAGCGGAGCGGATCCTCAAGCCGAAGCGAAAGGGCACCGACGGGGACGGCGAGGAAGGCAGCAGCAACACCGACGCGCTGGAGAGCTACGTCAAGAGCCCGGAGTCGTTGACAACGCTCGTGTTCGCGGCGGCAGACGTCGATCGCGTGCGGCGTCTGTACAAGGCGCTCCTCAAGCACGCCACCATCGTCGAGTGCTGGGGATTGAAGGGCGGACGCGACACGAAGGGGCTCGACTTGCGTCAGGTGGCGCGGCAGGCCGAAGCGCTGGTGAAGCAGGCGGTGGCGGAGGCTGGCCAGCAGATCGACCCGGCGGCCGCGCGTCTCGTCGCGGCGCGCGCCGGCGCCGACATCAGCACCCTGCGCGGAGATCTGGAGCGCCTGCTGCTGTTCGCTACGGGGAAGCCGACCATCACGCTGAAGGATGCCGAGCAGGTGGTGACGGGGGAGACGTCACAGGACGATTGGGCCGTGACGAACGCGATCGCGCGCGGCGATCGAGCCGAAGCGCTGCGGCAGCTCGGGCTGGCCCTCGAGAGCGGGGGCGTGTCGTATCAGATCCTGGGGCAGTTGGCGTGGTTTGCGCGGGAGAAGATGGTGCAGTTCGATCCACAGCGCGTACGGCCGTCGATCGAGGCGGTGTTCCGCGCGGACCTCGACCTGAAAAGTTCAGGGGGTGATCCGCGCGTGCTGCTGGAGCGGCTGGTGGTAGAACTCTGCAGAAAGTCCGGCCGCCAAGGGCAGGCCTAGGCTGCCGGGGCGGACTTCTTCGCGACGCGGCTGGCGAGGCGCGACTTGTAGCGGCCAGCGGCGTTCTTGTGGATCAACTTCTTCTTCGCCATCTTGTCGACGAGCGAGATCGTGTCGCGCAGCGCGTCCTTGACCTTCGCCGGATCCTCTGCGTCGATGGCCACGCGGATGTCCCGCAGCGCGCCGCGGAGGCGGGTGCGCATCTGGCGGTTGTGATCGCGACGCTTGATGTTCTGCCGGTGCGCTTTCAGCGCGGAGTCGTGACTGGCCACTCTAGTTCCTTTGGTCGGGGTTCATGCCACGGCCGCATCGAACGCGGGGCGTTGCCCTCGCGCACGTCGATGCGCTGCCGTATAACCGCCGAATTATAGCACGATCGCTGCTATACTCTGACTCATCCACAGGCGTTCGACTCGAGCGTTCTTTTCCCCGGACGGAGCGTGCGTGCCCGATTTGGAGACGACCCCGCCTCTGCAGCCCGACGCTGCGGTTCGACCCGTCCCCGACCCCACTGAGCCAGACGACGAGCCAGACGAGGAGCCGGCGCGCCGCGCGCGGCCGTCGCGGACGCGCGAGGGGCTTCCCTCGAGCTATCGGATGCGGCATGCGCCGCACTACGTCGAGCAGCTCATGGGCAGCGGGCCCATCCAGACCGTGCGACACGTGGCCGTGGATCAGGTGCATGCCGGCGCAAATGACGCGCACCAGGGCACGGACTCCGACGACATCACCGAGCTGACGGCGTCCATCCGTCAGGTCGGCGTACTCCAGCCGCTCCTGGTCATCCAGGCGCCGGGGCCGACGTTCCACCTGATCGCGGGCGAGAGGCGCTGGCGCGCCGCGCGTGCCGCCGGGCTCAAGACGGTGCCGTGCCTCGTCGTGCACGCGGACGCGTCGAGGGCGGCGGAGCTTCGCGCGCAGGCCGCCGTGACGGCCAGTCCCGTCCGCGAGGGAGAGGTCGGTGCGGGGGAGGGAGATTCGCCCAGGGAGACGACCCCGCTCGAGCCCGCCGTCCCGCACCCGGCGCCCAGGTCCGATCTCCATCAATCGGTGATCGCCGACCTGATGGCGATCGAAGAACGCCAGGCCTCCACTGTGGCGGCCGCAGGAGCATTTGTGCTGGATGCGCGGATCCTCGAGTCGGCTCGCATTGACTGGGCCGACCTGACCCATGATTTGCGCCGTCATGCGGTGATCGAGGC
>JANPJN010000564.1:0-1714 GCA_031425515.1 Acidobacteriota bacterium
GGAGGGTGTGGTCGCGCCGCTCCCGCGACAAATATCGGGACGCGAGCGTGTGCAGCTCGTGGTACACGAGCGGCAGCAGCCGCTCGAGCGCCTCGGCGCTGCCGTCCTGCCACTCCTGCAGCAGACGGGTGACATCGCTGCCTTCCTCGTTGGCCGGCATGGTGTTGGGTCGGGGTGAGCTTTGAGGATACCGGTCCGACTGGAACCTGTCAAAACGCTGGCGATTTCACGCTCTTGACCCGGTTCTGCCGATGGACCGGGAGCTTCTCCGGAGCCGCCGCGGCGCCGCTACCCGCGAGCGCCCGATCGCAGGTCGCGAGCCCCGCACGGAGGCGCGCCCTCATCGACGTATCCGACGGCTCCAGTGGCCCCTCGGCGTACAGGCCGCTGCTGACCTTCATCCCCGCGTCGTACGCCTCCCGCGCTTCCTGCCACAACCGCCGTCCTGATGCCGGCTGCCGTTCCTGCGCGGCGAGATGCGCGAGCGTCGTGGCGAGGGCCCGGTGCGTCGAGACGACGTCCCGTCGAATCTTGACGAGGCGTGGCTGGAGCGTGAGGATCCTGCGGTAGAGATCCAGCGCCTGCCGGCGCATCCGCAGGGACTCTGCCGGACGGCCGGAGCGTTCGTAGGCGTTGGCTGTGCCGGACAGGATCAGCGGGACGAGGCCGTCGATGTCCGTCATGCGCGTCGCCGCCAGCGGCAACGCGCGCTGGAAGGCCGCGATCGCCTCGAGCGCGTGTCCGGCATCGCTCTCGGCGGCGCCGATGTAGTAGAGCGCCGACGCGACATCCTTCGGCGCCTGCACGTTCTTCGTGTCCTCGCGCATCAGGCCCTCACGCAGCTCCAGGGCGCGGCGATACGCAGTCAGCGCGCCCTGAAGGTCGCCTGTCTTCGACAGCGCGAAGCCAAGCTGAATGTTCGATGTCGAAAGATCGCGCCGCGCCCGCGGCGCCTTCGGACTCGCCGCCAGGCTGGCTTCGTCGAGTTCGATGGCGCGCCGCATGTGCGGGACGGCCTTCGCCGGGTCGTGCTCCGCAAGGATGGCCCCAAGCCGCTTGTGGCACAGCGCGACCGAGCGCCTGACGTCGGCGTCCCCCGGGTTGGCCTCGTACACAGCCTGAAACAGCGGCGCGGCCTGCTCGAAGCTGGCCCGCGCGCGTGGCGTGTCGCCGATCGACCGGTGCTGCGATCCGAGCGTGTAGTGAGCGGACGCGAGCGCGCGACGGAAGCGCAGCTCCTGCGGCCGGGCGGCCAGCAGTGCCTCCGCGATCGTGACGGCGGCCTGCGCGTGCTCGATCGACGGGCCAATCCGGTCTTCCGCGTATGCGGCGCTGATCAGGCTCGCGACGAGCTTCGACCGGGCGTCCAGATCCCCGGGCGCGCGACTTGCGAGGGTGCGACGCAGCGAGAGCCCCTTCCGATGGTTGGCCCGGGCCGAGGCCTGATCACCCAGGTGGGCGGACCCGGTCAGCCCCTGCACATCGCCCAGGCGGTGATACGCGACGGCCAGTTCCTCGAGCAGCACCGGGTCGTCCGGCGCATCGAGTGCGAGCGCGTCCAGTTGTTCCGAGGCGCGTGTGAGGAGCAACGCCCGCGCGGCGGTCGCGCCCGGCACCGCTTCGATGGCATCGTGCAGCTCGAACACCATGGAGCTGGCCACACGGCGCGCGTTCTGGAACCGCTGCTCCGCCAGCATTCGCTGACGGTTGGCCG
>JANPJN010000565.1:0-7327 GCA_031425515.1 Acidobacteriota bacterium
CGATCCGCTGCAGCAGCCCCTCGACCCGGCGCTCGCCTTTTTGCACCGTGCGGAACACGGGCGTCCCCGGCACCGCGGCTCGAGGAGGCGTCGCCTGAAGGTGCACCGCCGCCGCAGCCGGGGGTCCCTCCGTCCAGACGGACGCCTGGCCGGCAGACGCCAGAACACAGGAGAGCGCGAGAGCCCAGACGGGACGCACGGGATCTACTTTATGCCGATCCGTCCCATTTTGGGACCCACCCCATACAGGTCAACGACTTAGGCTAAAGATGAGTGTCCCCCTGGGCGTCAAAGGCGGATGGGTACACCGCCACCCGCGGGCGGACGCCGCCGGCATCGTCAATGGCCACGACATCGAAACGGCAGGGTCGGGAGGTGAGGCCCCTCCGCGACAGATACAGAACCGCCATCGTCGTCAATCGCCGCTGCTTGAAGGGCGTCACCGCCGCCGCAGCACCGCCGTATTCTCCCGTCAGCCGCGCCTTCACCTCGACGAACACGATCGTCCCCTGGTGGTCAGCGACAATGTCGATTTCGCCATGCCGGGTGCGATAGCGCCGCGCAAGAATGGCGTACCCCCGCGCAACGAGCTCCAGGACCGCGAGATCCTCGCCGGATTTCCCGACCCGCTGACGGTGCAGCGACATGCGTGCCCATGAGAGCAAGTGGCTGGCCACGAGAGTCGCTCTCAGCTCTCAGCTCTCAGCTTTCAGGTCTTAGCCTCGGAGCCCGCTGACTCGCCGAACTCCGCACGCCGAACGTTCTGACGCTTGAAGGCCGAAAAGCTGGAAGCCGGCAGGTTGGTGCTGGAAGCGGGTAGCTGGAAGCCGGTAACTGAGAGCTGACAGCTGCCTTCAGCGTCCGGCGGCCATCTCGGTGAGCGCCTCGTCGAACACCCGGAGCACGATGTCGGCCTGCCCGCGCGAGAGGATCAGCGGCGGGGCGAACCGGAGCGCGTTCTTTCCGGCCCCGAGCACGAGCACGCCGCGGCGGAACATGGCCTGGACGATCGCGTTCCGCTCATCCACGGCTCGCTCCTTCGTGATCGGATCCCGCACGAGCTCGACGCCAATCATCAGCCCGCGGCCTCGCACGTCGCCGATCAGCGCGTGCTTCCCCTGCAGGGCCCGCATGCCGTCCATCAAGTACGCGCCGACCTCCGCCGCGTTCCTGACAAGGGAGTCTTTCAGCAGCGTGATCGTCGCGTTCGCCGCGGCGCACGAGACGGGATTGCCGCCGAACGTGCTCGCGTGCGCCCCGGGCGGCCACGTCATGATGTCGGCCCGCGCGCACGTCACGCCAAGCGGAAGCCCTGATGCAATCCCCTTCGCGATGTTCACGACGTCCGCCTTCAGGTCGAAGTGCTCGCACGCGAACATCTTCCCGGTCCGTCCCATCCCCGACTGCACTTCGTCCACGACGAGGACGATCCCGTGCGCGGTCGCGATTTCGCGCAGCCCCTGCAGGAACGCCGCGGGCGGAACAAGGTAACCGCCCTCCCCCTGAATCGGTTCGACGACGATGGCCGACACCTCGTCCGGGGAAATCAGGTGGACGAGGATCTGGTCCCTGATCGCGGAGAGCGCGTGCTCCGCGCACGCATCCGCGCTGCCCGTAAAGCGGTAGGTGTCCGGATAGGGCGCGTGATACACGCCGGGCATGAACGGCGCAAAGCCGCGCCGCTGGATCGCCTTGCTCGCCGTCAGCGACAGCGCACCCATCGACCGGCCGTGAAACGCACCGATGAAGGCGATGATCCCCTGCCGCTTCGTGTAATACCGCGCGAGCTTGATCGCCGCTTCCGTCGTCTCGGTCCCGGAGTTGGCGAAGAACGTCCGGACGTCGCCGTCGATCGGCACGAGCGACGCGAGCTCCTCCGCGAGGCGCACCTGCGGCTCGTAGTAGAAGTCGGTACCCGACATGTGGAGGAATTTGTGTGCCTGATCGACGATCGCGGCAACGACATCCGGGTGGGAGACGCCCGTGGAATTGACGGCGATCCCGGCCGCGCAGTCGAGGAACCTGTTCCCGTCCACGTCCTCGACGATGGCCCCCTCGCCCCGGGCGATGACGAACGGATAGTCGCGGGTGTAGGAGGGCGAGACGTACTTCCGGTCGCGCTCGATCAGCGCCTTCGCCTTCGGTCCCGGAAGCGTCGTCCTGATCTCTGGTCCATCCACCGGGAGACACCTCTCTCGAGCCCGAACCGTGTAGAACCCGTAGAACCTCGTAGAACCTCGTAGAACCCTTAGTTACCCTGTTTCCACCTCGTCGTCGAGCCCGTATCTTCGAGGACGATGCCGCGCGTGAGCAGGTCTTTTCTGATGCGATCGGCTTCGGCGAAGTTGCGCGCCTGGCGGGCGGCCCGGCGGGCGGCGATCAGCGCGTCGATCTCTTCCACCGGCACCGGCGGCCGCGCGTCCTCCGTACGGCGCAGGGCGAGCACCCCGAGTACGCGGTCGAAGCTCTCGAAGGTCGCCCGCACGGCGTCGGCATCTCCGGCGGCGAGATCGCCCGCGTCGATGGCGGAGTTGAGCGCGCGGACGAGATCGAACATCACGCCAATAGCGGCAGCCGTATTGATGTCGTGGGCGATGTGCTCGCCGAACACGCGCCCGGCCTCGGCGAGCCGTTCGGCGACCTCGGCATGCGCGGGGCCCTCGCGCAGCGTCGAGAGCCGCGCCAGGAAATCGGTCAGGCGCTTGAGCGACTCCTCCGCCTGCGCCATCGCCGTCCAGGAAAACTTCAACTGCTTGCGGTAGTGCACGCCGAGATAGAGGTACCGCAGGGCCGACGGACGGAAGCCGCGCTGGACGATGTCGTTGAGGTTGTAGACGTTGCCCAGGGACTTCGACATCTTCTCCGCCCCCTTCGTCGTCCCCTCCTCGTCGTCGATCATCAGGTGCTCGACGTGCACCCAGAAGCGCGAGAACTGCTTGCCGGTCGCCCCTTCGCTCTGGGCAATCTCGTTCTCGTGATGCGGAAAAATGAGGTCCACGCCGCCGGCATGGATGTCGATGGGGGCCTCGCCGAGCAGGCGGAGCGCCATCGCGGAGCACTCGATGTGCCAGCCGGGACGGCCGACGCCGATGCCGGGATCCCACGACGGCTCGCCGTCCTTCGTGGCCTTCCAGAGCACGAAGTCGCGCGCGTTCTCCTTGTCGTACTTGTCCGAATCGATGCGGGCGCCGGTCTTGATGCCCGAGTGATCGAGGTGCGCCAGTTTGCCGTAGTCCGGGAAGGTGGCGATCTTGAAGTAGATCGAGCCATCGCTCGCGTAGGTGTGGCCGTTGCGCTCGAGCGCCTTGATGGTCTCCCCCATGGCGGCGACGTTCTCGGGATCGGTGGCGCGCGGGTTCTCCTCGACCGGTTCCAGACCGAGCGCGGCGGCGTCTTCGAGAAAAGCCTGGATATAGCGGTCGGTGTACTCGCGCAGCGGGACGCCGGCCTTCTGCGACTCGAGGATCGTCCGGTCGTCCACGTCGGTGAAGTTCATCACCTGCCGGACCGTGAAGCCCGCCTGGTGCCGGAGCGCACGGCGCAGGATGTCGAGGGCGACGAACGTCCGGAAGTTGCCGATGTGGCCTCGGGCGTAGACGGTCAGACCGCAGGTGTACATCCGGACCACCTGGTCTCGGGAGGGGACGAACTCCTCTTCGCGTCGGCTCAACGTGTTGTACAGAAGCATCGGGTCGGGCATCGGGCAGGAGGCTGACGTGGGACGGTTACGCGGGCAGCCGGCACTGGGCCTCTGCGGTGCGGCTGGCGCACCGCGCCTTGATCAGGACGTCGCCGTCCACGCTGTGCACCTCGAACTCGATGTCGGTGTCGGTGCCGGGAGGCGCCACCTGGGAGGCGACTCCCTCGAGGGCGGCCGCGACGGAGGCGCTGTCGTGCGCCGGGTCGAGAAACTCCGCGACGCGCGCCGCGAGCTCCGGCGCCACTCCGCGCAGCTCTCCGCCGGCAGGCACGGACACGCGAATGATGAGTGTGGCGGGCGCGGGCATACGCGACGATTCTACAGCGAAATCCGGCCGAACAGCCGACGGGCGCTGCGGCAGTCGGCGTCGATCTGGGCGCGGAGCGCATCGACGTCCGGGAACGCGCGCTCGTCGCGCAGGCGCTGGACGAACGACAGCCGCACCGTGGTGCCGTAGAGATCCCGGTCGTAGTCGAAGACGTGGGCCTCGATGACCGGGCGGTCGACGTCGCCAAAGGTCGGGCGCAGACCGATGTTGGTAATCGACGGATGCAGAATCCCGTCGATGGTCGTTGTCGTCGCGTACACCCCCGCGGGTGGTACCAGCTCGTTCGCTGTCTCGACGTTGGCGGTGGGGAACCCGAGCCCGCGCCCCCGGCCGGCGCCGCGCGCGACCGTGCCGTCGATGAAATAGTGATGGCCAAGGAGGGCTCCGGCCTCGTCCACCCGGCCCTCGCCGAGCAGTCGGCGGACCCGCGTGCTGCTGACGACGAACTCCTTGTAGCGGACCGGGTCGATTTTTTCCGCGCGGAACCCGTAGCGCGCGCCGAGGGTCCGCAGCACCGTGAACGTGCCGGCCCGCTCGTGGCCGAAGAGAAAGTTGGCCCCGACCCAGACCTCCGCGACGCGCAGCCACTCGACCAGGACGGTGCGGACGAAGGTTTCGGGGTCCCAGTGCGACAGCTCGCGTGTGAAGCGGATGATCGCCACACCGTCCATGCCGGATCGCGCGAGGGCTTCGATCCGCTGATCCCGCGTCATGAGCAGCGACGGGGCCTTGTCGGGCCGGAGGACACGCGAGGGATGGGGATCGAACGTCATCGCCGCCGGCGTGCCGGCCCGCTCCCCCGCGCGGCGGCGAACCCGGTCGATGATCTTCATGTGCCCGCGGTGCAGGCCGTCGAAATTGCCGAGCGCGAGCACAGGCTGCGGCCAGCGCGGCGGCGGATCATCGGGGTATGTGGCGATGTGCACAATCAGCTCTCAGCCTTCAGCTCTCAGCCTTCAGCTCTCGGTTGACGGTTCCCAGTCTCCAGGTCAGAGCCTTCATCTCGGCACGTTCAGCCCGTTCCGGAACTGATAGCTGATCGCTGACAGCTGTCAGCTCCGAGCACGCCCTCACAGCGCGAGCGTCAGACCATCATAGGCCAGCTCGAAGCCCGGGGGCAGGCGCGCGGAGGTGGCCGCATGGCCGAGATCGTGGCACATGTGGGTGAAGCACGTCCGCTTCGGAGCAATGCGTCGCGAGGCGGCGATCGCCTCGTCGAGCGAGAAGTGCGTCGGATGCGGACGTTCGCGCAGCGCGCCCAGCACGAGGACGTCCAGCCCCTCGAGCAGGGGCCATGACTCGTCTGGAATCCGGCTGCAGTCGGTGAGGTAGGCGAACCCGCCTATCCGCAGCCCGAGAATCGGGCGATCGCCGTGAAAGATCGGCACGGGGACGACCGGCTGGCGGCCGATGCAGAAGGGGCCGGCGATCGTGAAGAGCTGCAGATCCGGGAGCCCCCCGCCGCGCGGCGTCGTGGGATCGAAAGCATAGGCGAAGACCGCGCGGATCTCGCGCGCGGTGACGAGGTCGGCATAGCACGCCATCGACGACTTCTGGAGGGTGTTGAAGCGACGGATCTCGTCGAGCCCGAGGATGTGATCCGCGTGGCCGTGCGTGAAGAGGAGCGCGTCGATGCGCCGGATCCCATGCGTCAGCGCCTGCGTGCGGAGATCGGGTCCGGCGTCAATCAGGAACCGCTGGCCTGCGTCCGTGTCCACGAGCACGGACGGGCGGAGCCGCTTGTCGCGCGGATCCTCCGAGCGGCAGACGACGCAGTCGCACCCGATCATGGGGACGCCGTGGGACGTGCCGGTGCCAAGGAATGTGACGTTCACGGGGATGGCGATCCGCGGGCCGGGCGCGACGGCCGCTACGGGTGGATGATGCGCTTCTCCCCCTCCTGCGCCTGGACGAAGCGCAGGCGGAGCTCGTACAGCAGGTCGTCGAGCAGACGCTCCTCCGGTTCGATCAGGTTGCCTTTGGTCCGCTCCTGCAGCATCGCAATGAGCTCGATCATCTGCGCCGCGGCCTGGAGGTTCGGCTCGGCTTGCTCGCCGGTGTTGGGGTCCGCGATGTCGCCGAAGTGCACGGCTGCAGTGGTGGCGAGCGACAGGATGAAGCCGCTGAACGTGAGCCCGGTGTCCGGTGTATCCACAGGTCAAATGCTAGCATACGGCGCATGGCCGCATCGAACCCGCCAGAGGAGGAAATGAGCCCACTGCCAGACAGCCCGTCGTCGGATGCGGCGTCCGCGTCCGCGCCGGTGGCTGCCGCTGGCGAGGCGTTCGGACAACTCGTCGCCATCATGGCTCGGCTGCGCGGGCCGGACGGATGCCCGTGGGACCGGGAGCAGACGCTGGAGTCGCTGCGCGGGTTCGTCCTCGAGGAAACCTACGAGGTCCTCGACGCCATCGACCGCGGGGATCACGAGGCGCTGCGCGGCGAGATTGGCGACCTCCTGTTCGAAGGCGTCTTTCTGGCACAGATCGCGACCGATGCCGGACGGTTCACCGTGGAGGACTGCCTGCGCGCCATCAGCGCGAAGCTGATTCGGCGCCATCCCCATATCTTCGGGGACGGCACGTCAACCGCCAGCACGCCGGGGGAGGTGCTGGAACAATGGGAGCAGATCAAGGCGCGAGAACAGAAGGACGCCGGCGAACGGGGATCGCTCCTGCGCGGCGTGCCGAAGGCGATGCCGTCGCTGCTCCGCGCGCACGAGATCGGGTCACGCGTCGCGGCGGTGGGGTTCGAGTGGCACCGCACCGAAGACGTCGTAGCGAAGATCGAGGAGGAGGTTGCCGAAGTGCGCCGGGCCGTCGCCTCCGAAGGGCCGATCCGCACCGAAGAGGAGATTGGGGATCTGCTGTTTTCGATCGCGAGCCTGGCGCGGCGTCTGGGCGTCGAGCCGGAGTCCGCCCTCCGCAAGGCGAACGATAAGTTCACCGCGCGGTTCGAGGCGGTGGAGCGCGCCCTCGAGGCCCGCGGCCGCTCCGTGCACGATTCGTCGCTCGAGGAAATGGACGCGGAGTGGACCCGCATTAAGAGGGACACTCATCTTTAGGCTAAGTCGTTGATTCTACAGGGCGACTTCTCAAAAGGGCCCCGAGCGGCACCCGCCGCAGGTACACGGCTTCCGCCAGACGTCCGACACGGCGCCGTCGCCGATCCGACCCAATTTGGCCATTTGCCCAGTCGGATCAACGACTTAGCGTAAAGATGAGTGTCTCCCTACCAGGGGGTGAAGGTGAGGGAGCGGCCGTCGGTGTCGAGGATGATCGCGCCCTGCTCGGCCGTCC
>JANPJN010000566.1:0-11117 GCA_031425515.1 Acidobacteriota bacterium
GCCCGCTGAAGTTGCTGATGTTGATGCTCGGCAGCCCCGGGTTCTTGAACCGCGTGTCGCCATCGAAGTTCGGGATGCCGAGCTCCGCGCCCGCGGAGGGAATTCCGCTGACGGCAAAGTGATTCAGCGTGTCGAAGTCGATCCGGTGATAGCCGATGCGGAAGTCGTTGTGGAGCGTCGGGCGGAGCGTGTGCGTATAGGAGAACAGGGTGTTCTTGTTCACGCGCGGCTGCGTGATCCCCTGCACAGGGATCGCGCCGATGATGCTGTTGTAGGTGTCGTACCAGTTGTAGCGGACGGACAGCCGCGCCCGATTGCCGAGATTCTGATCCGCACGGACGAGCAGCTGATCGTTCTCGTCCCGAGTCGTGCTCTCGCTCTGCAGGTTGTTCACCGTGCCGGGCCGGCTGGGCGCCGGGTAGTACTGCAGCAGCTTCACCGCGACCGGGGACAGCCGGGCCTGCGGGATCAGATTGCCGGGAAAGGGCTGCTTCGTGAACGGGTCCAGGACCGCCGTGCTGACCTCGGAGAAGTTCCCCTGCCGCATCAGCGCGGTCGGCACGGTGCTGAACGGGCTCGTGATGGCGGTCGATCGGACGGCTTCGTACGCGCCCATGAAGAAGGTCTTGTTGTGGCCGTCATACAACTTCGGCAGCACGACCGGGCCGTCGAGCTGGATCGAGAACTGGTTGCGCGTGCGGGGGTTCTTCGGCAGCGCCAGATTGTCGAAATAGCCGCGCGAGTCGAGCGAGTCCCCCTGATAGAAATGCGAGACCGCACCGTGCAGCGCGTTGGTGCCGCTCTTGGTCACGACGTTGATGTGCACGCCCAGGTAGGAGCCGTACTCGGCCGACGTGCTGCCGGTCTGCACCTGCACCTCCTCGACGGCGTCCGCGATCGGCCGCATGCTGGTCGCCGCCAGGAGGTTGGACGAGGAACTGATGCCGTCGAGCGCCAGGCTGTTCTGAATCTCGCGCTGGCCGGCGCCGCGGAAGCTCAGGCCGATGTCGCTGTTCAGACCCCCGAGCACGCCGGGCGTGATGCTCGCCAGACTCCAGACGTTGCGCCCGCTCGACGGCAGGTCGATGATCGCGCGCTTGCCGATGGTCTCCGACACGACCGCGCTGTCGGTATTGAGCACCTGGGCCTTCGCCTCGACGTTCACCGACTCGGCCAGCCCGCCGATTTTCAGGACGGCGTTCGTCCGCACGACCTGGTTGTTCGCCACCGCGACACCCGTCGCGGTGAACGTCTGGAACCCAGAGACCGTGACGGTGATGTCGTACATCCCCGTGCGTACGAACTGGATGTTGTAATACCCCTCGGCGTTCGTCGTCGCCTCATAGGTATCCCTGGTGCCGGTGTTCACGGCCACGACCTGGGCGCCAGGCACGACGGCGTCGGCGCTGTCGGTGACCGTCCCGACGAGCGCGGTCTGCGACGCCAGTTGCGCCCACGCGCTGGCGGCAGTCATCGAACACAGGCCCACGAGCAGCAGCAATCGACGTAGCATTCGGCCCCCCTTGAAAGCACGGCATGTCGCCGGCATCATCGACTCTCGTTCCACAACGGCCGTGAGAGGCCGTTCAGATCCCACACCACCTGGCCCGCGCGGACGGTCAACTCGCATTCGAGCTTCCGGTCCCCGGCGAGTCTCCCTCCCCCGGTATCGACGAACCCGAATGTGCCCCGCCGGACCGCGAGGACGGCGATGTCCGCCTCGGACCCGACGGCCAGGTGCCCCAGATCGGGCCGCCTGATGACGTCGGCCGCCCTGGACGTATTGGCGGCGACGACGTCCTCGACCCGCATGCCCATGTTCAGGAACTTCGACATCGTGTTCAGGATGTCCTTCATCCCGCTGTTCATGCTGCCGGTGTGCAGGTCGGTGCTGATGACGTCGGGGCGGAACCCCTGGGCCATGGCCGGCACCGCCTGACGGAAGAGAAAGCTCCCGCCTCCGTGCCCGGCGTCGAAAATCACGCCGCGCTTGCGGGCATCCGTCACGAACGGGCGGACCTTTCCTGCCTCGTCCACGATCGGAATCCGTCCGCTGACGTGGGCGTACATGTGCGTCAGGATGTCTCCCGGGCGCAGGTGCCTGAGCAGCAGGTCCTCGAGCGCCAGCGGCGGTGTATGGACGCCGAAGTCCACCATCACGGGCACGTTCGCTTCGCGTCCCGCCTCGACGGCCCGGGTCACCGGATCCCATTCGGGCCCGGTATAGTGCGCGACCTTGATCCCCACGATCACGCCCGGGTGCTGCCGGATCCGCATCGCCGTCAGCTTCGCGTCCATGTCGGGCAGGCTCTGCTCGACGGGCCCGCCCTTCATGCCGGCGCCGACGATATTGAGGAAGGACAGGACGCGGGTGCGGGACCGATCGATGACCTGTTCCTTGAACTGGAGGAAGTTGCGCCAGCCCGCCCCTCCGGCATCGACCATCGTGGTCTGGCCGGTGCGGAAGGAATGGTTGTCGGGGGGCACCGCCGTATCGCTGTTGCTGAGATACCCATCCTTCTCCGTGCCGAAGAAGACGTGGGCGTGAATGTCGATGAGGCCGGGGACCACGAGCAGCCCCGTGGCGTCGGCGACCGTGCGGGCGGAGGCGGGACTGATGCCCGCGGCGACCCGCGCGATCTTTCCCCCGGCCACCGCCACGTCCATGACGGCGTCGATCCCGTTCTTCGGATCGAGCACCCGGCCGCCGCGAATGAGGAGGTCGTAGTCCTGCGCCTGGGCGGCTGGCGCGGCGATGGCCGCGAGGAGCAGGAGGCTGCAGGCCGCGAGGCGATGGCTGAAGGAGGTCATGGGATCAGCGGGACCGGGTCGAGAGGGCTTCGCGCAGGCGGCGTGCCACGATCCGGTCGTCGCCGGCCGCCATCATCCAGACGCCGACGACGAGCGAGCCTTCTTCTGCGCGGATCACGATGGAGGGCTCACCGTCCTGCAGGGCACGGACGACCGAGGCCGGCTGGAGGCCGTTGGCGGCGGCGTCCCACGTGACCCGCACGTGGGGGACGTGATTGGCCACCTCGGGCACGAAGACTTCCGCCGTCACGCCGGGCACGCCCGCGGCGGCCGCGCGTATCGCCTCCGCGCGCCGGTCGAACTCGCGCCGCTCGGCCGCGTGATCCTTGCCGACGAACAGCTCGAGGGCGGCGAGCATGCCGACCATTTCCTCCTTGTTGACCTTCATGCCCCGGCCGATGGCGTTGCCGTTCGGGGAGCCGTTCACGCGGGCGGCAGCGATGAGCGGGGATTTTCCGACGAGCAGGCCCGCGCTCTGCGGCCCGCGGATCCCCTTGCCGCCTGAGAACGCGACGAGATCGAAGCCCATGGCCGTGTACTTCCAGAGGTTCTCGACCGGAGGGACGTCTGCGGCCGCGTCGTTGAGGGTCGGGACGGCGTGCCGGCGCCCGAGCTCGACGAACTCCTCATGGCGGATCTGCCCGGCGGTGTTGTTGTTGTTGTAGAACAGCAGCATCGCCGTCTTCTCGCTGACGGCCCGCTCCAGGTCGGCGCGCGATTCCACTTCAATCAGGCGCACGCCGCAGTTACGGACCGCCCGCTCGTAGCCGAATCGATGGGCCTTCTGGATGATGACCTCGCTCTTCATCATTCCATCCGGGCCGTCCAGGTGCGGCAGGCTGTCGATCTTCTGACGATCCGTACCCGTCAGACAGGCTGCCGTCCCGAGGGTCAGGGCCGAGGCGGCGCCTGCGGTGACCATGGCGCCTTCGGCCCGTACCAGTTTGGCGATGCGCTCGCCGATCCGGTCGTGCAGCTCCTCGAGCATCACGAAGTGCTTCGATGCGTAGTTGATCGCATCCATGACTTCCGCAGGCATGCGCGACGCCGTCATGGCGGTATAGGTGCCGGCGGCATTGATGAACGGCCGCACGCCAAGCTCGCGGAAGTACTCCCGCCCGGCCCGCGCCGCGGACTCGGCGGCCGGGACGGCCCCGAGGACGCCTCCCGCCACAGGCGCCGCGCCGAGCGTGCCCAGAAACCGTCTCCGACTCCACATGCCCGCCGCTCCTTCCGCCGCGCGGGCGACGGCCGCCTCGAAGACGATCCGCCGCTGGCGCCGCTACAGGGTGAGGTTTGCGCAGAGAATATCATCCCGGACGGCGGACACAAGCGGGAAGCGGAGAGAATCGCGTCAGGGCCCGCCCCGCCGGCGCCGCAGCGTCCAGTCGGTCTGCCCCTTCGGAAGGAAGAAGAGCGCCTCCACGCCCTCGAGCGTCCTCATGTAGCGGCGGCTGCCATCAGGGCCGAGCACGAAGAGCGCATTGTCGAACGCATCGCCCGCCGTGCCGGTCGGCGCCAGCACCGCCACGGTCAGCATGCCCCGCACCGGCCAGCCAGTGCGGGGATCCATGATGTGCGAGTACCGCACGCCGTCCTGTTCGAAGAACTTCTCCGAACTGCCCGACACCGACAGCGCGCGGTCCTTCAGCGGGACGGTCGTCGCGACCTTCCGGGCGTCCAGCGGATCCTGAACAGCCACTTCCCAGGCGTCGCGATCCGGGGGCGCGCCCATGCCGTAGACAGTGCTCCCTCCGGCGCTGACGAGCGCGGCCCGGGTGCCGCGCGACCGCAGCACGGCGACGGCGCGGTCAACCGCGTAGCCTTTCGCGATGCCTCCGAGATCGATCTCCACGCCCGCACCGTCGAACGCGACCGTGCCCGACGCCCGGTTCAGGACGAGACGAGCCGAGCCGACGTGGCGTCGCGCCTCGGCGAGATCCGACGCCGAGGGCCGACGGCCGTCGCCACGGAAGAAGCCCCACGCCCGCATCAACGGACCGACGGTGATGTCGAACGCCCCGCCGGACTCGCGGCTGTAGCGTACGGTGTTCTCGAGGAACTCCAGCAGCTCACGCTCGACGGCAACCGGGCGCCGCGCGGCCTCGCGGTTGATGAGGGACACCGGACTGTCGTTCCGGTAGTGGCTCATCAGCCGATCGATCCGATCGACCTCGTCGAACGCCGCCTCCACGGCCGCCGGCAGCGTGGTTGCGTCGGGGCCCCACGCATCGATCGCGTACAGCGACGCCATCGACATGCGTGTGGCCTCGTACCGATGCAGCCCTGGCACGTCCGCGGGCCGGACCGGGGCTGCCGCCTGTAGCGTGGGCTGCGTCGATCGTGGTGCCTGCGTCGGCGGTGCCGCGTGCGGCGAGGGCCGTGAGCCCGGTGGCGGCAGGGCTGCCGCCGCCACGGCGAGCGCCAGCAGACAGGGCAGAAGGACGCCGGCCATCTCTCAGGCCGGCGCGTCGCCGAACGGCCAGCGGCGCGTGCGCCAGGACCACGCGCAGAAGCACAGCACGCCGGCGCCCAGGCTCCCGAGGCCGAACAGGATCACGCGTGGATCCGTGGTCGCAAACACGAAGATCCATCCGGCCAGCGCCACGAGGCTGGGCAGCGGATAGAGCCACATCCGGTAGGTGCCCTGGCCCGCCGCCGTCCGGCGTCGCCGCAGCAGTGTGACGGCGCCGATCTGCCCGATGAACTGCACGAGGATCCGCGTCGTGATGAGCGCGTCAATCACGAGCCCGAGCGAAAAGAACGTGCACGCGATCGACAGCGCCCCGATCATGAGCAGGGAGAGATACGGGAACGCCCGGGTGGGATGGAGGCGGCCGAACACCTTGAAGAAGGCGCCGTCCTTCGCGGCGGCGTAGGGCACGCGCGAGTAGCCGAGGAGCAGCGCGAAGACGGATCCGAACGCGGTCCACAGGATCGCCGCCGTGAACAGTGATGCCGCCGTCCGCCCATACACCCGTTCCATGAAGACCGACACGATGAACTTCGATCCCGGGTGCCGATCGGCCGGCACGAACTCGCGCCACGGCACGACCCCGATGACAGACAGGTTGATGGCCATGTAAATGCCGGCCACGAGCAGGATGCTGATCAGGATCGACCGGGGAATCACCCGGGCCGGGTTGCGCACCTCGTCGCCGATGTAGCAGATGTCGTAGTAGCCGAGATAGTCGTAGATGCCGACCCGGGACGCCGCACCCAGTCCCATCAGAAAGCCCAGCGAGAAATCGAAGGCGCCCGGCGGGAAGTCGAACGCAATCCGCGCGTCGAAGTGACGCGCGCCGGTGAAAATGACGACGCCCGTCGTGAGGAGGCTGCCGACCCAGAGCGTGACCGTCAACGGCCCGAGCGATCCGATCGGGCGATACAGCAATGCAAGATTCAGGACGCCAACGCCCGCCGCGATGAGCGCGTAGTGCGTGGCCGAGAGCGACGGCCACAGGTAACCCAGATACTGCGCAAAGCCGATGTAGCCAGACGCGATCTCGAGCGGCCCGCTGAGGATGAACTGCCAGATGAAGAGAAACGCCGCCAGCCGGCCCCACCGCTCCCGGCCGTAGCCTTCGCGGAGGTACCCGTAGCTGCCGCCCGATCCCGGCATCTGCGACCCGAGCTCGCTCCACACCATGCCGTCGGGAATGACGATGAGGAGGGCGACGATCCAGCCGAGCATCGCCTGCGGGCCCCCGAGCGCGGACATGAGCAGCGGAATCGTGATGAAGGGACCGACCCCCATCATGTTCGTCATGTTGAGGGCGGTGGCCTGCAGAAGGCCGAAGCGCCGCTCTGGCGTCTGGAGCGTCATCGAACGCGAGACTCTAGCACGGCGGACGAAGGGGCCGGAACAAACGGCGCGCGCTCAACGGGTGGCAGACAGTTCGAGGAAGCGCGCCGAGCGAAACACCCTGACACCCGCAGCCGTCCGCTGCGCGATGCACGCCGCGGTCCAGGCGCGGGACTCCACGAGCGCCAGCCCCTTCTCCACGCCCAGCACGCTGACGGCGGTGTCGAGGCCGTCCGCTTCGAGGCCGTGCCGGGCGATGACGGTCACGGTGAGGTCGTCGGTCAGCCCGCTGCGCGTCGCGGGATCGATGATGTGGGAATAGCGGCGCCCGCCGACCTCCACGAACTGCTCACTGCTGCCCGCGGTCGAGACAGCAGCGTCGACCAGCTCCAGCGTCGCGAGCGCGTCGTCTCCCGCGGCGTCTTCCGGCGCCACGCGCACGCGCCATCCGCGCTGCCCGGGCGGCGCCGCGCTGAACGCCAGGTCTCCGCTGACGGCCACGAGCGCACTCCGCACGCCAGTCCGTCCGATGGCGGCGAGCGCCTCACTTGCCGCATAGCCCTTCCCGTTGGCGCCGACGTCGAGCGCCATCCCGGGCACCTCGAGCCGCACAGTCCGCCGCCCGTCGTCCAGGTGCATCTTCCGGAAGCCCGTGCGGCTCGCGGCGTCCGCCAGGGCCCCGGCGTCGGGCACGCGTCCGGTGCGGCGCGCTTCGCGCCACAGGCGAATGATCGGTGCCGCCGTGATGTCGAAGGCGCCATCCGTCGCCGCGGCCAGATCCTGCGAGGCACGGAGCACGGCGAACAAATCGCGGCTGACGCGCACAGGCCGGCCGACAGCCGTCGTCGTCACACGCGTCAGCTCGCTGTCGGGCCTGTAGTCGGAGAGGATGGCCTCGAGCGCCCGAATGCGGTCGAACCCGGCGCGAAACGCCTCGCGGGCGGCCTGCTCGCCTGGGGCGTACACCGTGATCCGCACGAGTGTGCCCATGTGCGGCTCGACGGCCTCGAAGCGTTCGAGCGCAGCCGGCGCGCGCCCGGCCATCGCGAGAATCGACAGCGCCGCGCCGAGCAGCGATCGCACGAGGTCAGTAGGGATCGATGGAGACGCCGTTATTCCAGACGCGGTACATCTCGTTCGCGTCGGGCAGCTTCGACGGGCGCACCAGCCGGAATCCCAGCCACTGCGCGTTGGTCATGTACCACTCGCTCTTGGGGAGCTGCGGGTCGAGCTTCTTCCAGGAGGCATCAGACGCCACGCGCGCCGTGCAGCGCACCGCGGCCTCCGGATCGTGCCAGGAGCCCCCGCGAACGGCATGCGGGTACGCCGTCGTCACGGCCACACGCGGGTTCTCAGTCGCAGCGGCGGTGTAGGGCGCGTACTGATCCAGCGTCCACTCCATGACGTTGCCGAGCATGTCGTGGAGCCCCCAGGCGTTCGGCTTCTTCGTGGCGACCTTGTGGTACGTCCCGTCGGTGAACGGCGGCACGGGGGAATTGTCCACGAACCACGCATACTCGCCGAGCGTGCCGGCGGCGGGCCCCGGGGCGCTGCCCGCGCGGCAGGCGTACTCCCACTCCGCTTCGGTCGGGAGGCGGTAGAACTCCCCCGTCTTCGCACTGAGCCACTGCGCGTACTTGTTCGCCGCGTGCTGGGTCATGCTGATCGCGGGAAACCCGTTGTTGCCGCGCCCGAAGCTCATCTCGAGGTGCGGCGCCGTCGGACGGCTGAGGGCGTCCACCACGGTGTCGCCGCGCCCGGCCTCCTGCGCCTGATCCGCGAACATGAACATGAGGTACGAATCCCACGTGACTTCGTGCGTCTGCATCCAGAACGCGTCGAGACGCACGGTCCGCGTCGGCTGCTCGTCGGGTTTCGCGCCGGGCGCGGTCGAGCCCATGACGAAGGAACCCGCGGGCACCAGCGCCATGCCGTAGGCGACGGTGGTGTTCGGGATGGTGACGGTGTAGGCGGCCGCCGGCTTCGCCGCGGCCGCGGATGCGCGCGCCTCGATGCGCGCGCGGATCGTCTGGACCGCCGCCATCTCCTTCGCATCGGGAGGCGGCGGCGCCTGGGCGGTGGCGAGGGAAACGGCCTGCACCGCGGCGACGAGCGCCGCGGCGAAGGCCACTGCGAGACGCAGCGTCATGTGAAGACCGGTGCCCTTAGACGACCCGCGTCCGGCCGGGAACGGCCAGTCCGGGTACTTCGTGCTTCGCGTTCCACTCGATCGGCTTCGGCACCAGGCTGACCTGCGAATTGAGGACCTGATCCCAGGTGAGCTGCTGGCCGGAGTAGGCGGCGTCGCGCCCCATGATCGCGAACAACGTGCTGGTCGCCAGGTTCAGGTCGTCGTTCTTCGGCTTGCCGGCGCGAATCGACTCGAACAGCACGTCGTGCTCGCGCTGATACATGTCGTACTCCTGCCCCTGGAACTGCCACTTCACCTTGCCGTCGGGTGTTTCGATCCGCGGCTGCCCCTGCCCGAGCAGCAGCGTGCCCTCGGTGCCCATCACGTAGTCGAGCGTGCCGTTGAAGCAGCCCGTGGACTGCCGGTTCACCAGGAACACCCGGTAGCCGTTCGGGTAGACGTAGTTCGCCTCGAAGTGATCGTAGATGTTGCCGCCGTTGGCCGGCACGGCGCGGCCGCCAACCGCCACCACGCTGGCCGGCGGCTGGTCGTTCATGATCCACATGATCTTGTCCGCGTTGTGGACGGCCTGCTCCACGAGGCTGTCGCCCGACAGCCACACGTAGTTGTACCAGTTGCGCACCTGCCACTCGATGTCGCTCATCCCGGCCGGGCGCGCGCTCTCGGGCGGCAGCGGCTTGACGGGGTTCGTGTAGTAGGTCGAATGGTGCGCCACCAGACGGCCGATCGCGCCGCTCTTCACCTGCTGGACGGCTTCCTGGATCATGTTGTTGTAGCGCCAGCAGAACCCGGCCACCAGCGCGAGGTTCTTCGATTGCGCCAGCTTCTGCGCCGCGATCACCTCGCGCACCCCCGGCGCATCCGTCGCGCACGGCTTCTCGCAGAAGACGTGCTTGTTGGCGTTGATCGCCGCCGTCAGGTGCTGGGGCCGGAAGCCCGGAGGCGTCGTGAGCAGCACGACATCCACGCCGCTGTTGATGACCTTGTCGTACGCATCGAGCCCGAAAAACGCGTGGTCGATCTTGACCCGCGATCCGAACCTCGCGCTGCCCCGCAGCCTGGTGGCAGCCTGCTCGACGATGGCCTCGTCGATGTCGGCGACGGCCGACAGCTCGTTGTTCGGGTCAGCCGTCAACGCCTGTGCCGCGGCGCCGTTACCCCGGCCTCCGCAGCCGACCAGGCCGACCTTGATCGCGTTGGTGACCGTCTGCCCCGAGATGATCCCCGGGAAACCCACCGCGATCGCCCCAGCGACCGTTCCGGTCTTCTTGAGGAAGTCGCGCCGCTCGATCCTGTCCGATTCGCTCTTGGGTATGCTCGCCATAGTGTCCTGTCCGGGGAGCCCCCCGGATGGGGGGCGGTTGATGACGGAGAGTGATCGAATGATACCGCGAATGCAGGCCCGGGCGGCGTTGCGGTCGGGCTGAACTCGCGCCGCCGAAGCTCGACTGCGGCCATTCCCTCGATGCCGCTCCCCCTGTAGAATCCCAGCATGGGCAATCGACCGCGGCTCCCTCGTCCACTTGCGGCCTGCGCGCTCGGGCTGACGCTCGCCGCTGTCTTCAACGCGCCGCGCCTCACCGGGGAGGCGACGAGCGCCTCCGCGCAGTCACCGGCCACGTCGGCGCCGGTTCAGGGGACAACGAACAACTGGGAGACGCTGTTCGACGGTAAGGTGCTCGGCGACTGGCAACCGACGAAGTTCAGCCGCGGCGGCGCGGTCACTGTCGAGAACGGCCAGATCGTGCTCGCTCCGGGGGGCAGCCTGACCGGCATCACCTGGGCGGGCGCGCCGCTCCCGACGACCGCCTACGAGCTCGAGCTCCAGGCAATGCGCGTCGAGGGCAGCGACTTCTTCGCCGGGATCACGTTCCCCGTGGGCGACGCCTTCTGCTCGCTGATCCTCGGCGGGTGGGGAGGGACGACGGTCGGGCTGTCGAGCATCAACGGCCGCGACGCGTCCGAGAACGACACGACGCAATCGATCGCGTTCGAGTCCGGACGGTGGTATCGCGTGCGCCTGCGCGTGACGCCCGGGACGATCCAGGCCTGGCTCGATGAGAAGCCGATCGTCGATCAGCCGCTCGCCGGCGCCACGCTCAGCGTGCGCGTCGAGGTCGAAGCGTCGCAGCCCCTGGGCATCGCGTCCTACCGGACCAGGGCGGCGTTGAAGGACATCCGGCTGCGGAAGCTGCCCGGCACTTGAAACAGAGGCCCGCTGATGAATCGTCGTCATTTTCTCTCCCGAACTGCGGCGGCTACGGCGGGGCTGGTCGCCGCCCTCCCGCGTCGCGCTCGCGCGCAGGCGAGCCCGAACGAGACGGTCAACGTGGCCATCATCGGGCTCCG
>JANPJN010000567.1:0-2963 GCA_031425515.1 Acidobacteriota bacterium
ATCTCGTCACCGTCGCGCGCCGCGACATCGTCGAATCCTACGAGCGGGCGTGTGCCGCGGCCGGCGCCCACGCCGGGATCGTGGACGTCGCGACCGTCAATCTGGTGAACGCGGCGCTGGCGGTCCAGCGTGGTGAGGCGCCTGCGGGGGACTGGCTGTTGATCCACGTGGCGGCGGACTACGGCACCGTGGCGGTCGTGCGTGGGGGCGACCTGATCTTCGTGCGCACGCGTCCCGCCGAGGGACCGGACGACCTGACGGATCTCGTCCATCAGACGGCGATGTACCACGAAGATCGGCTCGGCGGCGGCGGCTTTGCGCGCATCGTCCTGGCCGGTGCCTCGGCCCACGGGGCGGACGCGGCCGTCCGGCTGCGGCGGGGTTTTGAAGAGCGGCTGGGCCGCCCGGTGGAACCGCTGAGCCTCGGCGGCACGGTGGCGCTCAGGGATCGGATTGCGGCCGCGCCCGAACTGCTGGACACGCTCGCGCCGGCACTCGGGATCATGCTCCGGGAGCAGGTGGTCTGATGCTCCGCCCGAATCTGGCCTCACGTCCGTTCTACAACGAGCGCGCCGCGCACGTCGTCATTGGCCTCGCCGCCGCGGTGGTCCTCGCCATCACCGTCGTCAACGCCGTCCAGGTGATCCGGCTGTCGCGCCACAACACCGAGCTGGCGTCGCAGACCGGCGCCGAGCGCGCCGAAGTCCAGCGGCTGTCGGCCGAAGCCGGCCGCATCCGCCGTACGATTGACGCCGACGAACTGGCGCTCATCGTGAGCGCCGCGCAGGAGGCGAACTCGCTCATCGATCAGCGGACGTTCTCCTGGACCGCGTTCTTCAACCGCATCGAGGCGACGCTGCCAGCCGACGTGATGCTGACCGCCGTGCGCCCATCGGTGAGGGACGGGGCCACGCACGTGGACATCGGCGTGCTCGGGCGCCGGGCCGAAGACATCGACGAGTTCATGGAAAAGCTCGAGGGCAGCGGCGCGTTCGAGAACGTGGTGCCGGCGACGCAGGATCGCACCGAGGAGGGGCTCTTCCGGGTGTCGATCGAAAGCGTCTATACCGGGCACGAAGAACCGGCTGCTCCCACGGCACCGGCCGCCCCTTCGAGGGGAGGCGTGCGTTGAAGGCCGAACGGATCCTGCAGGAGAAGCGCGCGCTCATCTGGCCGATCGCCGTGGCGCTCGTGCTCAACGCCGTGGTCTACGGTCTGGTCGTGTACCCGCTCTCGAAGAAGGTCGCCGGGGGAGAAGAGGCCGCCGCGGCATCGATGGCGGCGCTGACCGCCGCGAGGCGCGACTACGCCGCCGCGCAGGCGACGGTGGCGGGGAAGGGGCAGGCCGATCAGGAGCTGCAGAAGTTCTACGGAGACGTGCTCCCGCCCGACATGAGCGGCGCGCGCCGCATCACGTTTCTCCGCATCGAGCAACTGGCGACGCAGGCCGGGCTGCGGCTCGAGCGCGAGACGTCCACGCCGGAGGATCTGCGCGACAGCCCGCTCAAGAAGTTCACCTACACGGCCGCGCTCTCGGGGGACTACCGGAACATCCGGCGCTTCCTGCACGATCTGGAGACGGCGCCGGAATTTCTCGTGCTGGAGGACGTGCAGCTGTCGCAGAACGACGCGGACAGCCGGGCGCTGAACGTCACGGTGCAGATCGCGACCTACTACCGAACGGATGGCAATGGCGCCTGAGGCCGGCGCAGCCGGGCTCGGGGGACGCCCCCGTCCGGCCCTGCTCATCGCCCTTGCCGCTACGGTCGGCCTGCTCGTCGTCTGGTGGGTGTGGTCGGGCGGTGCTGCCGCGCCGGCTCCCGCGGCAACGCCGACGACTCCGAGAAGCCGGGCCGCGGCGCTCGCGGCCAGGAAGGCGTCGGTCACGCCTGCCGACACGGAGGATTTGAACGTGCGGCTCGATGCGCTCAAGGCGCCGAGGCCCGCGGCGGGCGGAACGGGCCGGAACCCCTTCAGGTTCTACACGCCGCCGCCACCTCCGCCTCCGCAGGCGGCAAGACCAGCGGGGCCGCCCGTCCAGGAGCAGCCGGAGGCGCCGGTCGTGCCGGCGGGGCCGCCCCAGCCGCCGCCCATCACGCTCAAGTACATCGGGCTGATGGAAGGGGTCCCCGGGCAGGGCAAGGTCGCCGCATTCAGCGACTGCCGCTCGACGATGCAGGGGCGCGAGGGGGAGATCGTGGCGGGGCAGTATCGGCTGGTGCGCATCGGGGTGGAGTCGGTCGTCCTCGAATACGTCGATGGACGCGGCCGGACGACGATCCGCATGTCCGGCCAGGACTGCGTCGGAAAGTAGGGCCCGCTCTCGGGCGTTCACATGGAGTGCCGCTGTTGAAACGCAGGCTGACCGTCGCAATCGTTCTCGCGCTGCTGGTGTCCGGCTGTGCCGGGGCGCGCGCTTTCCGCAAGGGGCAGGAAGCCACGCGGGCCGGCAACTGGGACGCCGCCGTCGTCGAGTACACGAAGGCCGTCCAGGAGACGCCGAGCCGCCCTGAATACAAGATCGCGCTCGAGCGCGCCACGCAGACGGCCGCGCGGGAGCACATCACGCGGGCGCAAGAGCTCGAAAAGAGCGACCAGCTCGACGCCGCGCTGATCGAGTATCGCCGGGCCGTGGAGCTCGATGGGTCCAACCGCCTCGCGGGCGCGCGCGTCATGGAGCTGGAAAAACAGATCCGTGAGCGCATCGAGGCCACCCGTCCGAAGCCCGCCATCGACCGGATGCGTGAGGAAGCGAGACGCTCGGGAGCGACGCTGCTGAGCCCGACCGCACCGCTGCCGGTCGTCAGCTTCGGGCCGAACGCCAGCGTGCGCGACATCCTCAACTTCATCGGCACGGCCACCGGCATCAACGTGACGTACGACCAGGCGTACGCCGACAAGGCCTACACCGTCCGCCTGGAGGATGTGACGCTCGAGCAGGCGCTGCAGCAGATCACGGCCGC
>JANPJN010000568.1:0-6916 GCA_031425515.1 Acidobacteriota bacterium
TGTGGACGTCTCTGCCGTCAGAGTGCGCCGCGCCAGGCGGGATTCGTGCGGGCGAAGAGCGCCTGGTCCCTGGCCTGTCCGAACTTGACGCTGCTCGAGCGGAGCGTCGCCTCGCGGACGTAGCCCGCCTTCTCCAGCACGCGGATGGAGCCGGCGTTGTCGGCGAACGGCAAGGCGAAGAGCCGCAGCAGGTTGGGGGCGCCGAAGAGATGTGACGTGACGAGGACCAGCGCCTCGGTCGCGATGCCGCGGCCCCACTGCGTCTCTCCCAGCCAGTAGCCGATCTCGGCCGAATACCGCTCCACGTCCGTGCCGCGGACGTAGCCGATTGCGCCCGCGGCTTCGCCGTCCACTTCGATCGCCAGATTCGACGGATCGCCGGCCGCTACCGCGCCCTTGAGGAAGGCCATCGCGTTTGCCTTGACGTACGGGTGAGGAAAGCGGTCGCGGAGCTGCCTGGCGACGCGCTCGTTGTTCGCATGGCGCACGACCGCGTCGGCGTCGGCCATCCGCCACTCGCGCACCGTGCAGTGCGTGCCCTGGAGGCGCATCAGAAGAGCGCCCGGCCTTCGGTCTTCAGCCAGCGCTCCGCGGCGCGGAAATCCGGGCATACCGACTGCACCAGCCGCCAGAAGCGCCTGGAGTGATTCTGCTGTTTCAGGTGCATCAGTTCGTGCAGGAGCACGTAGTCGCTCACGAACGGGGGCATCTGCACCAGTCGGAAGTTCAGCGCGATGCGACCCTGCCGCGAGCACGATCCCCACCTCGATCGCTGGTTACGGATGGTGATGCCGGCAACGCTGAGTCCGTGTTGATCGGCCAGCGCGCGCAGCCTCGGACCAAGCTCGAGGCCGGCGAGGCGCCGGAGATCGGCCTCGACGTGGCGGCGCACGTCCGTCACTCCATCCGGCACCCGGACGGCCCTGTCGCCGTAGCGCGCCACACGTATCCCGGGCAGGCCCTCGACCACGAGGCGCACATGCTCGCCGCGCAGCAGCACGGACCCGCCGTCGCGCCATTCGGAGGCGACGCCGGCCCCGGCCATGCGCGTGCGCTCTTTCAGAATCCAGGCGGTCTGCCGCTCCACGAACCGGACGGCCTCGGCCCGCGACCCGCCGCGTGGAATCGTGACGCGCAACCCGCCGCCGGGCCGCACCCTCAGGATGTAGCGTCGCGCGTTCGCTGTGCGGACGAATTCGATGCCAGCGTCGCCTGTCGAGAGCGGAGCCCCTGACTCGGCGGGCGGCTGCGGAGTTTGAACCCGCGCGACGGGTGCCGGCGGGCCCGCGAGGGGCGCGCCTGCTACCGGTCGCGTCGGTGCGGGAGGGATCGGCCGGCTCCCGTGACCGTCCGAGAACGGCAGATCCATCTGCAGCCCGGGCACGGGGTTCACCAGCGCAGCAGCGGCCGGCCGTGCAGCAAGCCTGGCCACGGGATGGAGATCGCGATTGCGAGCAGCGCCAGCCCGAAGAAAATCGCCGTGGTCCGGTGCCGCCGCCGGCCGTCGCCGCGGCGCGCGCGGGCGCGGCCGACATGGGCCAGCGCCACGCCGATGATCATCCCGAATGCGTGCTCGACCGCCCAGAAGCGCTGCACGGGATCCTTCATGGCCCCGCCGAAGTCGCGCATCAGCGCCGCGGTCATCGGGCTCAACAGAAAGAACAGCGCCAGTCCCAGCAGCAGCTGGAGGTCGAGCGACGTCACGAACCAGAACCCGGCCCGATCGTCGGTTCGCGTCCATGCCCGCGACGACCCGAACGTGCTCCGGGCCCATGCGACGAGGCCCGCGGCGAGCACGACCCACCGGAGCCACGAGTGAAGGATCAACACCGCTGCATATATCGTCACGTTCACTGCTCCAGAATGGCCGCGATCTCCGCGAGGGCACTCCGCCCCCCGTCGTCTTCGTACCACTTCACCAGTTGCTCGTGCAGCGGCTGCTGCATCGTGCTCTTCTGCTGCTCGAGGAACCATCGCTGCGCCGTGGACGGCCGCTCCACCCACGCACCCAGCGTCCGCCCGTTCTCGTCCAGCACAATCACGGTCGGCGTCGCCCCGCGTCCGTCGGGCGTGAGGTGCGCGTCCATCACCGGTCGTCCGGCGGTGGCGTTCACGACGCGCAAGGCCAGCCGGTCGGGTGCGCTTTCGGCAAGCCGGGCGACGTACGGGATCGTCTGCGCCGAGTCGCCGCACCAGTCTTCCGCGACCACGAGAATCTGCCGGCGCGCGGGCAGGGCGCGCATGCGTGCGGCCAGTCCGTCCGGCAGAGAAGCCGCAGCGTAGCGCGAACGCCACTCGTCGCGCCTGGCTCGCGCCTGCTCGAGAAAATCGGAGAAGCCGATGCCCTGTGTGTAGAGGGCCCGGTAATCGGGATCGGCCGTTGGGACGCCGGCCGCCACCGTCGCAACGGAGGCCGCGAGCACCGCGGCAAGACACATGCTCAGCCGGGGGCGCACCCGGGCAGGCGTGCGTGCGGCGGAACCGGGGGCGAGCATGGGGCAGATCTTAACAGTTCTCGAGAGCGTGAACGTCGTGGCGTCGTTCGCGTGTGAGTGGACGTCCCGGTCAGGAGCGGGGTGGTATCCTGCGAAGGCGATGCCTGGCCTGTTCGTGTTCGACCTTGATGGAACGCTCGTGGACTCGCATCGCGACATCGCGAGTGCTGCGAATGCACTCGTCGAGGAGCGGGGCGGGGCGCCGCTGTCAGAGGCCGCGGTCGTCGGGATGGTGGGAGAAGGAGCCGCGCTGCTGGTTCGACGCGCGCTCGCGGCGGCCGGCCTTGACCCCGACGGACCTGGCGCGCTCGATCGGTTTCTCGAGATCTATGCCGGACGGCTGCTCGACCACACCGTTCTCTACCCCGGCACGGCCGTCATGCTCGAGCAGGTCGCCGCCCTCGCACCGCTCGCGGTCCTGACGAACAAGCCCCAGCGCCACACGGACGCGATCCTCGAGGGGCTTGGCCTGCGCCACCACTTCGGGGACGTCATTGGCGGGGATACGGCGTTGGGCCGCAAGCCCGATCCCGCGGGCCTTCTCCACCTCGTCGCGGCCGCCGGGGTGACGCCGGACGAGACGTGCATGATTGGCGACTCTCCCATCGATCTCCTGGCCGCGCGGGCCGCCGGCACGCGCATCTGTCTCGTCCGCTACGGGTTCGGCTTCCGCTTCGGGCCGCAGGATCTTCGGGGCGACGAGATCGTGGTGGACTCGGCCGCCGAGATCCCGGCCGCGCTCGCGCGCCGCTGACTTCGCCGTCCCCAACGGTTCACGGATGTGACGGACGAGCACGGATCCCCGCGGAGGGATCGCGCTGCGCTGGTGCGCGTGACGCCTTCCAGGCGGCCGCCGCGCCAATCCGTGTCCATCCGTGCTCGTCCGTGTCATCCGTGTTCCGTCTCGACGGCTGCGGACCGTGTCAGCGCTCGTAGGACTCGCGGCGGGCGGACGCGGACTGGCGGATCAGGAACGATTCGGGCGCAGCCCAGAAGGCCTCCCGCAGCCCGGCGAGCGACGAGGCCCCGCCGTAACTGATCGACGAGCAGACGTGCTTGATCATGTCGCGGACAATCGTGCGCGCCGATCCCCGCGCCGGCACGCTGATCTCCATCCCCTCCGCGCCAATGGCCTCGAGCTCCACCTTGTCGGCGTCCTCCACGTCGAGCCGATCCCGAATCGCCTCGAGCGACGCCATCCCCCGAAGCACCTTGAACGGCACCTTCACCGTCTTCTGCGACTCTGGGAGGACCACCGCCTTGTGGACCACTTCGCCGGGCGCCTCCTCGGTGCCGGCGAACGCGCTGCCGAGCATCACCGTGTCGCCGCCAAACAGCAGCGCCTCCAGGAGGGCGCCGTGGCGCTTCACACCACCGTCCGCGATGACGGCCACGTCCGACCCGGCCATCGCCAGTCTGCACTCCACGAGCGCCTGCACCTGCGGCACCCCGAAGCTCGTCGTCATGCGCGTCGTACAGCCGCCGCCGGGCCCGATGCCGACCTTCACACCATCCGCTCCGCGGTCGCGCAGGAAGCGCGCGCCGTCCGCGGTGGCAACGTTTCCGGCAATGAGCTCGGCCTCCGGGAAGGCCCGCCTGAACTGCGCCAGGGCGCGGTCCATGACGACGGAGTGGCCGTGGGCGATGTCGATGACGAGCACGTCCACATCGGCGCGCAGCAGCTCCGCGGCGCGCTCGAGAAAATCGCCCGTCGCCCCGATGGCCGCCCCCACCCGCAACCGCCCGCGGGCATCCCGTGTCGCGAACGGCGTCCGCCGCCGGTGGATCAGATCGCGGGACGTGATGAGCCCGATGAGCCGTCCCGCTTCGTCCACGAGCGGCAATTTCTTGACCTTGCGCTCGGCCATCACCCGCTCGGCCTCCTCCGGCTCGAGCGCCCCGCGGTGCACGACCAGCGACGAGACGGGCGTCATGCGATCCGCCACGCGGGATCCCTGCCGGCTCACGAAGCGCATGTCGCGCTCGGTCAGCAGCCCCGCCAGCCGGCGGTCATCGTCCACGACCACCAGCGTGCCGACGCGCGACCGCGCCATCAGCGCCGCCGCCTCGTCCAGCGACGCGCCCGGGGCGATGCTGGACGGATCGGTGATCACGCCGTGCTGCGTGCGCTTCACGGTCTCCACCTCGCGGACCTGCGGCTCGATCTCGCCGGGCCTGAACCCGCGGTCGATGATGCCGATGCCACCTTCTTCGGCCTGCACGATGGCCATCGGTGCGCGCGTCACCGTATCCATGTTGGCCGACACGATCGGCCTCGGCAGGACGATGCGTCGTGACAGGCGCGACGAGAGATCGATCGAGGCCGGGTCCCGGCGCTCGAGCACACTGCGCTGCGGCGCCAGAATGAAGTCGTCGAACGTGCATCCACGCACGATCTCGAGCACGCGGCGGCCGACGGCCGCGTCGATGGCGGGGAATGCGGACATGGCTCCCATACTACATACTGGGCCTCAGTGCCCCTGAGAGAAATCGAGCGGCGGCTTCGCGACCGGCTGAGCGGCACGCTGCCCGGCATCGAGGCTCATCTTCGCTTCGTGCCGGTGCCGACGCTGGACGGGTGGCGCGCCGGCCTCTTCCCGGCCGATGCCCGAGTGGCCGCGGCGCTCCTGCTCCTCTACCCCACGCCCACCGGGCCCGCGCTCGCCCTGACCGTCCGTTCGAGCGGTCTGGCCCGCCATGCCGGCCAGGTCAGCCTGCCGGGCGGTGCGGTCGATCCCGGCGAAACGCTGGCACAGACGGCGCTCCGCGAAGCGTCCGAAGAGATCGGACTCGATCCGGCGGCCGTGCGGCTGCTAGGAGAGCTGACGCCGGTGCACGTGCTCGTCAGTGGATTCACGCTCCATCCGCTCGTGGGCGTGGCGGACGAGCGGCCGGCCTTCAGGGCGTCGCCGGCCGAAGTGGATCAGATTCTGGAGGTGTCGCTCCACGATCTGCGCGACGCCTCACGAATCCGGCAGGGCACCAGACTTCGTGAGGGCGTCGCCGTGGAGTATCCGTACTTCGACCTGCTCGGGCACCAGGTCTGGGGAGCGACCGCGATGGTGCTCGGCGAGTTTATCTGCCTGCTCGGCGACGAACCCACCGGCCCCTGACGCCGGCGCCTACTTGTTCGGCTGGGGCGTCACGCGCAGGTAGGGCTTCTTCGCCACGAACCCCTTCGGAAACTTCTTCTTCGCGTCCTCGTCATTGATCGAGTTCACCACGATCACGTCGTCGCCATCCTTCCAGTCCGCCGGAGTGGCCACGGAGTAGGTCGAGGTGAGCTGCAGCGAATCGATCACGCGCAGCAGCTCCTGGAAGTTCCGGCCCGTGCTCGCGGGATAGGTCAGCGTGAGCTTCACCTTGTTGTCGGGCCCGACGATGAAGACGGAGCGGACCGTCATGGTGTCGCTCGCGTTGGGATGGATCATGTCGTAGAGGTTGGCGACCTTGCGGTCGGGATCCGCGATCATCGGAAAGTTGACCGCGTGGCCGGTGACCTCCTCGATATCCCCTTCCCACTTCACGTGCGAGTCGACCGGATCGACGCTCAGGCCGATCACCCGGGTGTGGCGCTTGTCGAACTCGGGCTTGAGCGCCGCGACCGCGCCGAGCTCCGTCGTACAGACCGGGGTGAAGTCCTTCGGGTGCGAGAACAGGACGGCCCAGTCGCTGCCCTTCCACTGGTGGAAGTCGATGGATCCCTGTGTGGTGTCGGCCGTGAAATTCGGGGCTTCGTCGCCGAGACGGATAGACATGGTCGAGCTCCTCTGAAACGGGCGATATGACTCGGGTGGTACGTCTCTCGTAGCATATCCGACGCGAGTCGGATGGAGGCCTGGAAGGCCCGTTCGCTCTGACGTTACTTCCCCGCGGCCCGAACCGGCAGCCGGACCCGGAACGTCGCGCCGGTGCCGGGGCCCTGGCTCTCGGCCGACGCCGTACCACCGTGGAGCTCGACGAGATAGCGCACGATCGCGAGGCCCAGTCCGAGCCCGGGCTGCGCGCGGGTGCTCGTCGAGTCCCCTTGCGTGAAGCGGTCGAACACGTACGGGAGCACGTCGGGGGAAATGCCGGCGCCGGTATCGGCCACGGTGATGCTGAAGACGTGGCGGTCGGCGGCCAGCCCCATCGACACCCTGCCCCCGCCGCCGGTGAACTTCACGGCGTTCGACAGCAGATTCCAGAGCACCTGCTGGAGCCGCTGGGGATCGCCGTGGAAGCGGGGCACCGCGTCGAGGTCCAATTCGAGGCGGACGCCTTTCGCCTCCGCCGCCGGGCGCAGCGTGTCGAGCGCGGCCTCGCTCAGCGCGCGCAGATCCACCGGTTCGACACGAAGCGTGAGCTTGCCGGTGATGATCCGGGACACGTCGAGCAGATCGTCGATGAGGCGCGACTGCGCGGTGGCGTTGCGCTCGATG
>JANPJN010000569.1:0-13287 GCA_031425515.1 Acidobacteriota bacterium
AAATCAGCATGGCGCCGACGTTCAACGCGAGCGCCAGCCCTTCGCTCGTGCCGCGCCCCGCAGCGTCGATGACGTTGACGTCCGTCCGCTCGATCTCGAGCGTCACGGTCCCCATCGTCTCGGGCACCTGGGTTTCCGGCACGAAGATCTTCGCCATCATCAACGTGCCCGGGGCCGTCATGATGACGGCCGTGAGCAGATGCTGCGCCTCGATGCCGAAGAGGATGTAGGCCGCCATGATGCCGCCGGAGATGTGGGCCATCCCGGACGTCATGACCGTCATCAACTCCGACTCGGTCATCTTCGGCAGGTAGGGCCGGATGGTAAGGGGGGCTTCGGTCTGGCCCATGAAGATGCTCGCCGCGACGTTCAGCGACTCGGCGCCCGACGCGCGCATCACCCGCCGCATCACGATCGCGAACGCCCGGACGACGAACTGCATGATGCCGAAGTAGTAGAGGATGGCGAAGAGCGCCGCGATGAAGATGATGGTCGGCAGCACCTGGAAGGCGAAGACGACGCCGTAGCGCACCCCTTCGGCTCCGAGCACCGTCGTCATGATGCGCGGCCAGACCTCCTTGTCGCCGAGCGGGCCGAAGACGAAGCTCGAGCCGACGAACGCAAAATCCAGCAGCCGGTTGATGGCGCCGCCGAGAGTCTGGAACGTCCGCTGGCCGGCCGCGGTCTTGAGGACGAGCAGGGCGAAAAGCATCTGGAGCCCCAGGCCCCAGACCACCGTGCGTGTGTCGATGGCGCGCCGGTTGCTCGACAGCGCGTAGGCGATCGTCATGATGACGATGAGCCCGACGAGCGGCTGGAGGCGGGGCAGGCCGCCGAAATGGACGACGAGAGCCACGATCGCCGCTGCGCCGACGGCGGCGCCGATCACGGCGGCGTCGCGCCTGTCGTACGGCACCCGCGCGGGCGCATGCGGCGCCGGATCGACCACGTCTGTCGTCATCTGTGCTCCCACGATCAGGATACCGGCCCCTGGCCGATCCGCTCGAGCACGAGAGGCTGCCGGGCGGGCGGGGCGTCGCCGACGTCAATCGCGGCTGTCAGCAGCGGGAGCGCCTCGTCCAGGCCGCGGCCTGCGCGATGGTGCACCAGCAGGACGGCGTCACCGGCCGATACCGGGGAGCCTGGCGGGAGGAGCACTTCGATCCCCACGCCTGGATCCACGACGTCGTCCAGGGTCGCGCGCCCGGCGCCGAGCGCGACCGCCGCGCGGCCTATGCGCTCGGCGTGGAGGCCCGTGACGTAGCCGCTGCGGAGGGCGGGAATCGGCCGGCGATCCGGCGCCGAGGGAAGGCGCGCGTAGTCGTCCACCACATGCGGATCGCCTCCCTGGCGCGCGATGATCTCGCGGAACTTCTCCAGCCCCGCGCCCGAGGCGAGCGCCGCGCGGACACGAGCCGCCGCGGCGGGCTCGTCGTGCTCGAGGCCGGCGGCCATCAGCATTCTCGCGGCCAGCGTGACCGAGAGCTCTTCCAGGTCGGCTGGCCCGCGCCCCTTGAGGGTTTCGATCGACTCGATGACCTCGAGCGCGTTGCCGACCATGCGGCCGAGCGGCGCGTCCATCGCGGTGACGAGCGCTTCCGTGCGCACGCCCGACGCGAGGCCGATCGCCACCAGGGACTCGGCCAGTTCCCGCGAGGCGGCCGGGGTTTTCATGAAGGCCCCGGCGCCGGTCTTCACGTCGAGCACCAGGCCGCCGATGCCTTCGGCGATTTTCTTGCTCATGATCGAGGCGCAGATGAGCGGGATGCTTTCGACCGTCCCGGTGACGTCGCGCAGCGCGTAAAGCTTGCGGTCCGCCGGGGCGATCTCCGAGGTCTGCCCGATCATCGCGCAGCCGACGGCCTTGAGCGCCGAGCGCAGCTCGTCGAGTGACAGGCCCGTGCGGAAGCCCGGGATCGCTTCGAGCTTGTCGAGCGTCCCGCCGGTGTGGCCGAGGCCGCGCCCCGACATCATCGGCACGTAGGCGCCGCAGGCGGCCGCCAGCGGCGCGAGGACGAGGGACGCCTTGTCGCCGACGCCGCCCGTGCTGTGCTTGTCCACCGGGATGCCGTCCAGGCCGGGGTATTGCACGCGCACGCCCGAGCGGACCATCGCGTCGGTCAGCGCGGCCGTTTCGTCGGCGGACATGCCGCGCAGGAGGATCACCATCAGCAGGGCCGAAGCCTGATAGTCGGGCAGCGATCCGGCCGTCACCCCGTGGATGAAGAAATCGATGGCGGCGCGGTCCAGGGTGCCGCCGTCGCGTTTCTGTCGGATGACATCGACCGCGCGCATGAAGTGTTGGGTCTTGGCGGGGGCCGGAGACAACCGGCTGAACCCGGAGAATCACTATAGATTATCGGAGGGTTCATCGGAAAGGATTACGGAGGATGCGGAAGGCGTGTCATTCGAAGACGCGCGCGGGCCTGTCGCGCCCCGTCAGGCCTCCGACGCGCCTGAATGGATTAGAATGGCCAACGACCGCCCAGTGCACATGTCCGAGGTCACGCCTCTGCCGGCCGGGATCCTGTGCTGCGACCCAGCGCGCGCCGCCGCACGGGCGGGCGCCCCCTCGCGCGGGGTGTGCGCGCCCCGTTTGCTGTGACCACCCCCTCGCCTGCCCCCCCGGCGCTCTCCCCCGCGGCCGCCGCGCGGCTGGCCGAGTTCGCGCGGTCCTGCAAGGCCGCGGCGCGAGCCGTCGCGCTCTATCCGGGCGACCACCCGGCCATCGGCGTCTCGTTGACCCGGCTGGCGCAGGCCACGACCCGCCTGAACGAGACCGGCCCGTTCCGCCTCCAGGTCCGCGCCGGGTCGCTCCTGCTCGACGGCGCCCTCGCCCAGAAACCCGATCCGGCCATCGCCGAGCTCGCCGACGTCCTCCACCGCCACCTGATCGGCGCCCTGACGGTCAACATCGGCGCCGACGCCGCTTCCTGGCGCACCCTGCTCCTCCTGCTGGCACGCACACCCGAGGACGTCCGCGCCGACGGCGGCATCTCGCACCTCTGGACGACGGCGGGCGGCCCGAGCCTCGAGATCATCGAGATCGACTATGCCGAGGTGCTGCGCGAGAAGCAGGGCTACGCCGCCACGATCGATCAGGTCCTCGAGGCGGCCCTCGGAGGGGCCCGACTGGAACTGGACGACGACGCGGCGCGTGCGCTGATGGAGATCGTCGGCGACCCGGCACGCCTCGACGCGTTGATGGCGGAGCTCGAAGCAAAGACACCGGGCCAGGGCGTGGACGTCCGGACCGCGGCCTTCCTGAACCTCCTGCGCGGGCTTGCCGAACACGCGCTGAAGACCGGGCCCGAAAAGCTCGACGGCATGCTCCGCCAGATGGGGCACGCCGCCGGACGGCTGTCGGCCGAAGGGATGCTGTCGCTGCTGACCAGGCGCGACACGCCCGAGGCCATGGCAGGCTCGGTCAACGTCGTGACCGCGATGGCCGAGCGGATGCCGGACGCCGCGGTGGCGCAGTTCGTCGCCGGCTCGGTCATCGAGGAGCACGGCGCGACGGACCGCCTGGCCGAGGCGTTCCAGGCCCTCGTCCCCGAACGGGACCGGCAGCGGCAGCTCCTCGGCCTGGCCGAAGCCGAGGTCGCCGCCACGGAGCTCGGCGAGGACCAGGGCTTCCCGGAGCTCTGGGGACGGGTCGAAGGGATGCTGACGTCGTACTCGGACGCCAACTTCGTCTCCTCCGAGTACGGCCGCGAGCTCGCCGGCGCCCGGGGCCGCGCCGTCATGGTGGAGGCGACGAGCGACGACCCGCCCGAGCGGATTGCCGGGTGGCTCGCGTCGATCGGCGACGGCGCGCTGCGCGGACTGGACCATCAGCTCCTCCTCGACCTCCTCGTCATCGAAGTCGATCCGCTGCGCTGGCGCGACATCGCACAGACCGTTGCCGGCCACGCCGACGATCTCGTCCGGGTCGGCTATTTCGAACAGGCCTGGGAGCTGGCCGAGGGCATCATCGATCAGGCCGCCGCGGTCCCCGCGCGCCAGCCGCATGCCGATAGCGCGCTCGAGCGCTTCGGCCGGGGGGCCATGATGCGGCACGTCGCCGCACATCTCCGCAGCGTGCCAGACGAGGGGTACGAGCGGTTCAAGCGCGTGTGCCACGCCATCGGCACGGCCGTGGTCACGCCGCTGGCCGAGGTTCTCTCGACCGAACAAGACGCCCGCTCACGCCGGCGGCTGCGCGAAATCCTGCTCGGCTTCGGGGCGCGCGGACGCGACTCGGTGCAGCAACTGATGCACGCGACGAACTGGGAAGTCCGCCGCACAGCGGCGTACCTCCTCCGGGAGTTCGGCGGCACCGAAGGGCTCCGCGAGCTCGTCCCGCTGCTGACCGACGATGTGCCACTCGTGCGGCGTGAAGCGGTGCAGGCCCTGGCGCTCAACGGCAGCGAGGAAGCCTCGAGCCTCCTCCTGGCGTCGATCACCTCGACGGCGGGCCGGGCGCACGGCACGCTCGTGGACGAGCTCGCCGGCATCCGCGACAAGCGCGCCGCCCCGCTCTTCGCCTTCCTGCTCCGGCGGCTCGACGCCGCGACGTTCCACCACGTCCGCTCGATCATCGTCGATACGGCCGGCGGGCTCGGGCCGGGGGCAGGGATCGAGCTCGTCGAGGCGCTGCGCGCAGGCTTCGCCTTCCGCCAGTGGTGGGCTCCGGGCCGCACCCGGCGCCGCCGGACGGCCATCGCCCTCGCGCTGCGCCGCATCGGCACGCCCGAGGCGCTCGACGCGCTCCGCACCGTCGCCGCCACGGGGCCGCGCGGCGTTCGCGCCGCGGCCAGGAAGCAGCTCGCCGACGCACGCCCGGCCGATCACGCCGACCGTGCGCCCGACCGCCAGGATCCGGAACCGAACTGATGTCCGACCTCCAGACCCGCATCGGCCAGTACGACGAACTGCTGCGGCGCTTCGCCTCGGGCATGCGCGCGGCGCAGCTCTACGCCCCCGACCATCCCCTGGTCGGCCGCAACATCGAGGGCCTTCTCGCCGTTCTCAAAGTGCTGCATGCCACCCAGCCCTCCATCGCCATCGGCATCGTCGGCGCCCAGGTAGTCGTGGCCGACACGCCGATGGCGAAGGCCAGCGTCGGCCTCGCCGAGCTCATCAAGCGTCTGACGGAGAACCGCATAGAGCGGGTGGGCTTCGAGCGCGGCGTCACGGAACAGCAGCTTCGGTCCTTCACGCTCGCGCTTGCGGCGCTCGCCGGCAAGACCGATGTCCACGGCACGACCTGGAACTACCAGCACATCCGCGTGGGACGCCTCAATGCGGAAGAGCGCGGAAGCGACGGCATCGGCAGCGACATGGCGGCGATCCGTCAGCTCTACTCGAACGCCGTGTCGGTCGCGCAGGTCGCGTGGGAAAGCGCCGAAACGGAAGGCGCACCCGATCTGCCGGCCACGCTCCAGGCGATCGAGGGGCTTGCCGACGCCGTCACGCACAACCGCACGGCACTCGTGGCGCTGACGGCGATGCGCAACTACGACAACTCCACGTTCACCCACATGGTGAACGTCTCGATCCTCGCCATGGGTCAGGCGCGCGGGCTCGGCGTCGAAGGACGGCTGCTGCGCGAGTTCGGCCTCTCGGCGCTGATGCACGACATCGGCAAGGTGCGCACGCCGAAAGAGATCCTCAACAAGCCGGACAAGCTCACCGACGATGAGTTCGCGATCATGCGACGGCATACGGTGGACGGCGCCGAGATCCTGCGGCGGACGCCGGAGATGCCGATCCTGGCGCCGGTCGTGGCATTCGAGCACCACCTGCGGCAGGACGGTACGGGCTATCCGGTGATCGCCAAGCGGGACCATCTCAACCTGGCGACGATGATCTGTGGCATCGCGGACGTCTACGACGCCATGCGATCGCAGCGCGCGTATCAGCGGGCGTTCCCGAGCGATCGCATCCTTGCCGTCCTGAAGCGCAACGACGGAACGCAGTTCGATCAGCACCTCGTGCGGCGCTTCGTGCAGTTGCTCGGTATCTATCCCCCGGGCAACCTGGTCCGGCTCTCCACGGGCGAGGTCGCCGTGGTGCTCCAGGTCCATGCGCCGGATCCCCATCGCCCGCGCGTCCGCATCCTGTTCGCCGCCGACGGCCATCGTCTCGATCTCCCGTACGACAGGAACCTCTGGGAGAACCCCGGCCCCGAGGGAGCCGGCGATACCGTGACGGCGCCGCTCGATCCGGCCGACTTCGAGATCGATCCGCTGAGCTACATCGAGACGACGTAGGTCCGCCTCCGCGACTATACTCACCGACGGTGACCGAAGGGTTCCGCACCACGCTCGTCGCGTTCGCCGCGCTCGGCATCGGTCTGACGTGGCAGACCGTGCGGACGTCGATGGTGCCGGTCAACTCACCGGACCGGCTGGTCGCCGAGTTGCGGCTGGCGCAGATGGCGGCGCTGGTCCTGGTGATGTCGGCCGGCGCCTATGTCGGCCTGGCCGTCGCACATGAATCCCAGCTCGGCGTCGGCTTCGACGTGGCGCTCGCGGTGGGCTTCTTCGTCGTGGCCGCCGTGACGCTGGTGCGCGACCCGCATCAGGCACTCACGCTGCTCGCCTTTGCCTTTGCGGCGCACGCCGTGCTCGACGTGGCGCATCGGCCCGGCTGGCCCCTGCCCGAAGGCATGGCGCCCCGGTGGTACTCCATCGGGTCCGCCATCTTCGACGCGTACGTCGGTGCGCTCTGCTACGTCCCGATCCTGAAGCGATGACCACCGGCCGGCGGGCGGCCGACCGACCAGAGAGACGACACCCCGAGGAGATGACATGACCGTTCGACATGCCGCCGTCGCGGCCCTGCTGATGCTGGCCGTGGGGGCCCGCGAGACGAGCCGCCCGGTGCTGGCGCAGGCCCACCGGGGCGCCACGACGATCGAGGCGCGATCGCCCGCCGACCTGCGCGACTGGGACCGCCAGATCGACGGGATGGCGCGCACGGGCGAGCTCCGATCGCGCGAGGCCCGTGCCGACACGCTGATTGAAGGGCGCGAGCACCAGCGCTCGGATCAGTTCCACCGCGGCGTCCGCGTCTTCGGCGGCGAGGTCGTGCGGCAGTCGCGGCACGGCGCGACGGAGTCGGCCTTCGGCACGCTCTACTCGGGCATCGATGTCGACCCCTCTCCCGCGATTGACGAAGAGGCGGCGCGCGCCGTCCTCGAGGAACGCGCGGGCGCCTCGTCTGGCTCCCGGCCGGAGCTGGTCGTCCTGCCGCTGGACGCGGGCGGTTACGCCCTCGCGTGGCGGCTGCGGATCGTCCAGCGCCACGATGCGCGGCAGTACTTCATCGATGCGCGATCCGGGGCGCCCCTCCTGGATTTCAGCGACCGAAAGACCCAGACCGCGGTCGGCAAGGCCCGCGGCGTGCTCGGCGACACGAAGAAGATCAGCGTGAACCGGACGACGGGGACCTTTACGGCGTCCGACCAGTTGCGGCCGCCCGCGATCCTCACGTACGACATGCAGGGCAACCCGGGCCGGGTGGACGAGTTCCTCTTCGGGCGCGTGACGCTCGGCACGCCGGACCTCGCCGCCGACACCGACAACGACTGGACGGACGGCGCCGCCGGCGATGCGCACGTCTACACCGGCTATACCTACGATTACTTCTTCAAGCGATTCGGGCGGCATGGGCTGAACGACGCGGACATCCGCGTGCGCAGCCTCGTGCACCCCGTGCGCCGTCTCGACTTCGCGAGGTATGTCGAGGAGTTTCCGGATTTCTTCATCAATGCCTTCTACGACGGAAACGGCGTGATGGTGTACGGCGAGGGGCTGCCCGCGGGGCTGACGCTCGGCGGCCAGACGTGGGACTTTCTCTCGGGTGCGCTCGACGTGGTCGCGCACGAGCTCACGCACGGCGTGACCGACTACACGTCGGGTCTGATCTATCGGGGCGAGTCCGGGGCGCTCAACGAGGCGTTCTCCGACATCATGGCGACCGGCGCAGAGTTCTTCTTCCAGCAGGCCGGCAACGGCACGCTCAGGGCCGACTATCTGCTCGGGGAGGATGTCGTCCGCCCCGGCGGGTTGCGGTCGCTCGAGAACCCCGGGGTCTTTGGGGATCCCGATCACTACTCCAGGCGGTACACGGGCACCGAAGACAACGGCGGCGTGCACATCAATTCGACCATCGCGGGCCACGCCTTCTTCCTCGCCATCGAGAGCGGGACCAACCGGACGTCCGGACTGGCCGTCCAGGGGGTCGGCGCCGCGAACCGCGACCAGATGGAGAAGGTGTTCTATCGCGCGTTCACCGCGATGCTGCCGGGCAACGCCTCCTTCAGCGTGGCGCGCGCGGCCACCATCCAGTCGGCCCGGGACCTCTACGGACCGGGGAGCCCGTCCGAGCGGGCCGTCACGCAGGCGTGGACGGCCGTGGGGGTCAATTGAGACCGCTGCGCGCCGTCCGTGTCTCGTCCGCCGCCCTCGTCCTGTCGCTGGCAGGTGTCCTCGCGTCTCCCGCCCAGGCCCAGGGGTCTGCCCCACGCGTCGTGATCGACGTGTCGGGCGGCGTTCAGGGGTCAGGCCCGGCCGTGTCGGATCGGCTGGAGTTCGAGTCCAACGTCGAGACCGCCACCATCGACGTGCGCTATCCCTCCGCCTCCTCCACCATGCTGGCGGGAGGCCTGGGTGTGCGCGTGTGGAAGCAACTGGGGCTGGGCGTGTCGGTGTCGAACGCGACCAGAAGCGGATCGGCCGACATCGACGGACGGATCCCGCATCCGTTCTTCTTCGGCCAGCCGCGGACACTGACCGGGTCGTCGTCGGGGATCGAGCGCACGGAAACCGCCGCGCATCTGCAGGTGCTCGTCGCCGTGCCGGTGAGCCGGCGCTTCGTGCTCACGCTCTCGGGCGGCCCGACCCTGATGCGCCTCGAACAGTCGCTTGTGGCCGAAGTGCGTTACGACGACACCTACCCGTTCGACGCGGTGAAGTTCACCTCGACGCGCACCGAGCGCAAGAAGGCGTCGGCGGCCGGTGTCAACGCCGGGGCCGACCTGCGCTGGATGCTGACCCGCACACTCGGCATCGGCGCCCTCGTCCGGTACGCGAGCGCGAAGGTGGACCTCGGGGTCACGGGCGGGCAAACGCTCCGCATCCGCGCCGGCGGTGTTCAGGCGGGCGCAGGGCTGAGGGTCGTGTTCTGAAGGTCGGGCGGGCATGTCCTTCACTGAGCGCGTGATTGCCGTCGTCCGGCGGATTCCGGCCGGGCGGGTGGCGACCTATGGCGACGTCGCCGAGGTGGCCGGCAGGCCGGGAGCGGCACGTGCGGTCGGCACGATCATGAGCCGGTGCGGCGGGCGAGGCATCCCCTGCCACCGCGTGGTGGCGGCGGCGGGCAAGCTCGGAGGCTTCGGGGATCAGCTCGAGCTGAAGCGGTCGCTGCTGCGCGCCGAGGGGCTGCTGGTCGGCCGGGTCTCCATCCGCGACTTCGCACAGCGGCGGTGGCCGGGCGCCGCACCCGGATCGAGGCGGCCGGCCCGCACGAAACATAAGCGCCCCGACGCTCGTTAGATAGAGGCATGCCCCTCCCCCGCCACCCGGAACCCTTTCACTCTCCGGGCAACGCTCGGCGCCATGCCGCCGTCTAACGAAACAGCCGGCACCGCGAGAGCGGCGGATGCGGCGCTCGTAGCGCGCTGCCGGGCAGGCGATCTGGCCGCGTTCGAGGAGCTCTACGCCTCGCACGCGGGTAAGCTGTACAGCCTCGCCTGCCGCATGCTCGGCAATCCGACGGACGCCGAGGATCTGCTGCAGGAGATTTTTCTGTCCGCGCACCGGAAACTCGACAGCTTTCGAGGAGACTCGGCGCTCGGCACGTGGCTCTATCGGCTCGCCACGAACCAGTGCCTGGACCACCTCAGGAGCCGGGCCGCGCGCACGAGCGAGCGGACCGATGCGCTGGACGACGAGGCCGCCGCGTTCGAGCCGGGAGCGCCCGGCCTTGCCGACCGGACGATCGCGAAGATGGATCTGGAATGGGCCGTGTCGCAACTGCCCGCCGGCTGCCGGGCGGCGTTCGTCCTGCACGACGTGCAGGGGCTGGAGCATCGCGAAGTCGCCGAAGCGCTCGGCGTCGCGGAGGGCACCTCGAAGTCGCAGGTCCACAAGGCGCGGCTCCGGCTGCGCAGCCTGCTCGGCACGCGGGGCCGCCAGGCGTAGGTACGGAACGACATCATGCAGTGTGCGGCGTACACCACCTCGATACAGGATCTGATCGACGGGACGATCGGATCAATCCGCCGCGCGGAGCTCGACCGGCATCTCGAGGTGTGCGCGCCGTGCCGCGCGCTCGTCGCTGATCTCCAGGCGGTTCGCGACGCGGCGGCTCGTCTCGATCCGATCGATCCGCCGGCCCGCGTGTGGCTGCACGTCGCGGGGCGGCTGCGTCAGGAAGGGCGCCTGTCGGCCCCTGCCGTTGCCCCCGCCTCCACACGCTACGGCGTCGTGCTGGCACTCGCCGCGGCGCTCATCCTCGCCGTCGGTCTCTCTGTGGTCCTGCTGCTGCCGCAGTTTCGCGGAGGCGACCCGGCACCGATCACCTCCGGCGCCGCCTCACCGGCCGCTGACGGCAACGCGAGCGCAGACGCCACCGTCCAAGGGGTAGAAGCGGAGTTCCGGCTGGCCGAGCAGCACTACCAGAACGCGATCGCCAGGCTGGAACAGGCCGCGCGGATCGACCAGGTGGCGGCCGCGAGCCAGAACAGCGGGGACGCCCGGGATCAGGATGTTCTCGATCCGCAGACGGCGGCGATGCTCCAGAAGAATCTGCAGGTCATCGACTCCGCGATCGCCGAGAGCCGGGCGGCCCTGCGCGACGAACCACAGAGCGCACCGGCACGCGACAGCCTGTTCGACGCCCTCAAGCGGAAAGTGGCGCTGCTGCAGGACTCAATCGCACTGATGAACGAGATGCGCAAGGGCAACGCCGCGGGCGCGGCCCGGATTATCCAGGACGCGAGTAAATCATGATGATGCCCAAGATCTTTCTGTGCCTCGCGCTCGGCGTCGCGCTCGCCGCCCCCGCCGCCGCGCAGCCGGCGGCCGACCGTGAGGACGCCGTCGCCGCTCGCGAGCGGGCGCGGGCCGAGAGGCGGATGGCCTATCAGCCGGGGGGCGAGGAGCAGTCGGACCGGCAGACACGCTCCCTCAAGCTCGGTCCCGACGGCGAGCTCTCGCTCCACAACATCGCCGGCGACATCGTCGTCACGAAGTCGGGCGGCAACGACGCGACGCTCGAGATCGTCAAGACCGCCCGCGGCCGCACGGTGGAAGAGGCGCGCGCGATGCTCGAACGTGTGGAGGTCTCAATCGTCGAGCGCGACGGGCGGACGGAAGTGCGGGCGGTGTACCGCCGCGGGGAGCGCGGGGATCCGTTGCCCGGCGAGCGGGACGATCGGGGTGGACGCGGACGCCGGCCGCAGGTGTCGGTGGCCTACACCGTCGCCGCCCCTGCCCGGACGCGGCTGAGCATCGGGTCCGTGTCCGGCAATGTACGGGTCACCGACATCCGTGGAGACGTCAGCGTGAACTCCGTGAGCGGCGGGGTGCACATCGCCAACGCCGGGCGGGTCGCGGAGGCCCAGTCGGTCTCGGGGAATGTCGAGGTCCTCGACAGCCAGCTCGATGGGGCGCTCGAAGCGCAGAGCGTAAGCGGGAACGTGACCGTCCGCAAGGTCCAGGCGCGCCGGGTCGAGGCCGGCAGCGTCAGCGGCAGCGTCCTCCTCCAGGACCTCCAGTCCGATCGCATCGAAGCCAATTCCATCAGCGGCGGCATCGAGTTCGGCGGCCCGCTCGCGAAGGCGGGGCGGTACGAGTTCTCGACGCACTCCGGCAACGCCCGGATCGTGGTCGCCGGCGGCGGCGGATTCGAGCTCGAGGCCCGATCCTTCAGCGGTACGGTTCGCTCAGACCTGCCGCTCAAAGGCCAGACTGGCGGCCGGGAGGATGGCCCTGGCCGCGGCCATGCGTTGAACGGCACCCAGGGCGACGGCAGCGCCGTCCTGAGCATCACCACCTTCTCGGGCGACATCACCATCGCCAGGCGCTGACGGCAGCCGGCCCGCCAGGCGCCGCCGCGATCTGTCGGGTTTTACGACAGCCTGTCGTCCCGAATCTGCCGTTCGGCCCCTCTCTCCCTCGAAGCGCCGCTGGATTTGGCTCCAGGTCTGGCACCCGGCTTGCTCAGCCTTTGCACAGCGGGGGCCCGGGCCTTGCCCTATAATGGCCGGGCAGGGTCACCGGCCACGGAACTACGCGTTCGGCAACCCGTTACTGGTTGATTCGACGCTGTCAGGAGTATGTCGTTTATGAGAAACCACTTCGTCGCGGTTGGAATCCTCGCGGGAGCGCTGATGACCGGCGCACCAGCCTTTGCGCAGCACACGACGCCCAATCAGCAGCCTGCGACCGCCCCGGCTCCCGCCGCCCCGACAGGGGATCTGGCGCTCGGCAGCGTGCGCCTCACCAAGGCGGTCACGGCGGATGGCAAGGCGCTCGCCGCGGGCACCTACCAGATTCGGCTCACCGCGCAGGAAGCCAAGCCCGACGCCGTCGGCGCCACCAAGAGCATCGAGCGCTGGGTGGAGTTCGTCCAGGGCGGCACCGTCAAGGGGCGCGAGGTCGTCAGCATCGTCCCGCAGGCGGAAGTGAAGACCGTCGTGAAGGACGCGCCTCCGGCGGCCGGCGGGTCGAAGGTCCAGGTCCTCCGGGGCAACGAGTACCTCCGGGTCTGGATCAACAAGGCCGGCAATCACTACCTGATTCACCTGCCGACCGGCGCCGCCACCAAGGCGTAGCCGCCTGAGCGTGATGGCGGTCAGACCGCCATCACGTCGAATTGTTCGTGGTGGAGGTGCGTGTCCGGCTTGACGGTCACGGGCCTCCCCAGCGTCTGCTGCATGTCGCGCAGCACGGCGCTCTCCTCCTCCTTCAGCGCGCGGGCGATATCCGGGTTCACCCGGAGCACGATCCCCTGCCCTTCGATCTCCGCGCCGAGCTTCTTCATCTCCGTCAGGATCTCGTAACAGATCGTCGAGGCCGACTTGATCGATCCCGATCCCGAGCAGTACGGGCACGGGTCGGTGAGCTGGCGCTCGATGCTCTGTTTCACCCGCTTGCGCGTGACGATCACGAGGCCGAAATCCGACACCTGGAGCGCCTTGGACGGCGAGCGGTCTCGCCGCAGCTCCTTCTCGACCTCCTGGAAGACCTTCTGGCGGTTCTTCTTCTCTTCCATGTCGATGAGGTCGAGCACGAT
>JANPJN010000570.1:0-4517 GCA_031425515.1 Acidobacteriota bacterium
TGCCGTTGGTCGGATCGCCCGCGTACGAGACGACGAGCCATCCGACCAGCAGGCCGGCCGATCCGCCGAGGAATGCGACGAGGCACGACTCCGCCAGGACGAGACTGAGGATCCTGACGTCGCTGAAGCCGAGCGTCTTCAGCACGGCGAGCTCGTTCGTGCGCTCGCGGATCGCTTGTGCCATGGTGTTGGCCGAGACCAGCAGGATCGTGAAGAGCACGGCGGTCGCGATCCACACCATGATCTGGCCGATGTCCCCAATCTGCTTGGCGAACCCGGCGACAAAGGCTTTCTCCGTGGCGGTCTTCGTCTCCGACGGCGAGTTGGCGAACATCCCGTCGAGGCGTTTCGCGACGGCCTCCGACTGGGTCGGGTCCGCGACCTTGATCACGTACCAGCCCACCTGGTCGTGCCCGAAGGCCTGGTCGCGCAGCGTCTCGTTCATATAGTCGTAATGAAAGAAGAACTGGCTGTTGTCGAAGCCCTTCTCCGGCGACTCGTAGATGCCCCGGATCGTGAACTCCCACGGGTTGCCGTCGGGCCGCCGGTAGATGACTCCCTGGAGCGGCACCCGGTCGCCGATCTTCCAGCCGAATCGTTTCGCCGTGGCGACGCCGACGACCGCGCCCGTGCGATCGGCCAGCCAGGCTTTCTGCTGATCCTCCGGCATGGCGACCTCGGGATAGATGCGCAGCCAGCTCTCCGGATCCACCGCCATGTTCGCGAAGAAGTTCTTCTGATCCTGGTAGATGCCGCCGAACCAGTTGGCGTGCGTGATGTCCTTGATGCCGTCGGTCGATCGCAGCCGGTTCAGGTAGCTGAGGGGGAGCGGATTGATGAGCGAGATGCGGTCGATCATCATGAGTCGCTCGGCCCCCGAGATCGTGATGGCTCCGCTGAACGCGATGCGGATGGCCATCAGGATCCCGAACAGCAGGAACGCCACGAAGATGGACAGCAGCGTGAAGATCGTGCGGATCTTGCGCCGGCCCAGATTGCGCCAGACGAGAGGAAAGAACTTCACGCGACGACCTCCTGCACGAGCGTCCCCTTCTCGAGGTGCAGCGTGCGCTTCGCGCGGGCGGCCGCGTGCGGGTCGTGCGTGACCATGACGATCGTCTTGCCATGCTCCCGATTGAGCGTCTGCAGCAGATCGAGGATCTCGTCGCCCGACTTGCGATCGAGGTCGCCGGTCGGCTCGTCGCAGAGCAGCAGCGTCGGGTCGGTGACGATGGCGCGCGCGATGCCGACGCGCTGTTCCTGTCCGCCCGAAAGCTGACGCGGATAGTGCTGCGCCCGCTCGGCCAGCCCGACGACCGACAGCGCGACGCCGACGCGGCGCTTGCGATCGGCCGCGCCGAGCTTCGTGAGCAGCAGCGGCAGCTCGACGTTGCGCGCCGCGGTGAGCACCGGCAGCAGGTTGTACATCTGGAAGACGAACCCGATGTGGCGCGCGCGCCAGGCCGACAGGCGCCCGCCCGACATGCTGTCGATCCGGTCGCCGGCCACTTCGACCGTCCCCTCGGACGGCGTGTCGAGCCCGCCCATCAAGTTGAGCAGCGTCGTCTTGCCGGAGCCAGACGGCCCCATGAGGGCCAGGAAATCGCCGGAGGGAATGTCGAGTGTGACGCCGGCCAGCACGTCGATCCGCTCATTGCCGCGGCGGTAAATCTTGTGGAGATCCTTGATTCTGACCAGCGTATCCATTTACCGCTCCTTGACCGATACCCGGTCGCCGTCCTTCAGCGTCGGGGGGCCCTCGACCACCACCGACTCGCCGGCCGTGAGGCCCGAGACGACCTCCACCTGATCCCCGTCGGCGGCGCCCGCCTTGACGGCCCGCCGTTCGACCCGCCCGTCCTTCACGACGAACACGATCTCGAGTCCATCCGCGGTGCGGACGGCGCTCTTCGGCGCCACAATCCGGGCGCGCGCCGCGTCGGGCCCGGGCGCCGCCTGCCGTTCGTTCAGGAACGACACCTTCACGCCCATGTCGGGCAGGATGCGCGGGTCCAGCTTCTCGAAGCCGATGCGCACCTTGACGGTTGCCTTCTGCCGGTCGGCCGACGGCACGGTCGTGATGACGTGCCCGGGAACGCGCCATTCGGGATACGCGTCGAGTACCGCCTCGACCGGCTGATTCGGTCGCACGCGGTTGATGTACGTCTCGCTCACGTCCACCTCGATCTCGAGCGACGACATGTCCACGATTGTCCCGATCCCGGATCGCGTGAAGCCGCCGCCAGCCGACACCGGCGAGATCATCTCGCCCGGCTGCGCATCCTTCGAGATCGCGACGCCGTCGAACGGGGCCCTGACCACCATGTCGGCGAGGTCGGTCCGGCGCTGGCTGACGAGGCTCTCCGAAACCTTCACCTGCTGCTGCGCGAGCGCGATACGCGCCGTGAGCGACTCCACTTCGGATCGCGCGGTTTCGACCTCCGCCTTGCCGACGACCTGCTGCTGCACCAGTTGCTCCCGGCGATCCAGCGTCCGCTGCGCCTCCCGGAGCCTGGCTTCGTCTTCGGCCGCCCCGCGCCTCGACGCCTCGAGCTGCGCCTCGGCCACCGCCAGTGACGCCTTCACCTGCGCGTCGTCCAGGCGCGCCAGCACCTGTCCGGCGCGCACCGGCTTGCCTTCCTCGACGAAGACCTCCAGCACCTTGCCGGTGACCTTCGACGAGACGGTCGCCCGGCGGCGCGCCGTCACGTAGCCTGACGCATCGAGCACCGCCCCTGGCGCGGCACCCGCGCCACTTCGCGACGACACCGCGCTCACCCGGACTTCGGCCGCCTCGACCCGATTGGTCCAGTAATACGCCCCGGCCCCGAGCATGAGCACCAGGATCAGCAGGCCGGTCCACAGGCCCCGCCGGCTCTCGCCGGCCCGGGCGGTCTGTTCGATGCGAAGCGATGCCAGATCGTCTTTGAGGTTTGTCACTTGGGTGCGTGCTTCCGTGCGCCGGTGTCCCGACGGCCATCCGCCGCGCGGCGTCCCTGGAAAGGCGGTCAGTCAGTATAGTCAGCGTCTACGATCTTACGATCTTCCGCCCGGCTCCGTTCCGCCGGCCGTACTGGCCGTCAGTCTCCGGGCCGGACTCGGCCCGAAAATGACAGAAGGCGCGCCGTTGCCGGCACGCCTTCGCTTCACCGATCCGGTCTCCGCCGGGCATTCCCTCAGCGCAGCGTCCCCTGCACCCAGCCCCGCGTCAGGTAATCGCTCATCGTGACCCCGAACAGGATCAGCAGCCAGAAGAACCCGGACATGGCAATGACCCACGTGAGCCGTGAGCTCCACCGCACGTGCATGAAGAACAGGATGACGAGGGCCGCCTTGACGCACGCGATGAGCAGCATCACCACGTTGTTCATCGGCCCCATATCGACGAAGGCGGCCGCCACCGTCAGTCCCGTGCCCACCATCAAGGCCAGGAACACCAGGTAATACATGCTTTTCGGCGCGACGTGACCAGCAGACATAGTGTTCGTTCCGTTAGGCGGCGTGGTAGTGCCGGCCGATGAGATACAGCAGCGGGAACAGGAAGATCCAGACGATGTCGACGAAGTGCCAGTAGAGGCCCGCGACTTCGACCGGCGTGTAGTAGGTCGCATCGAAGCGGCGGCGCCCCGCCATGATGGCGAGCCACGTCATGATCCCGAGGCCGATCACCATATGGAGCGCGTGCAGCCCGGTCATGCAGAAGTAGAGCGAGTAGAACATCTCCGCGCCCTGCGGGTACTGCCCCTCCCAGCGGAAGTTCGGGCCGGGCACGATGTGGTCGCGGAACTTTCCGATGTACTCGATGGCTTTGATCCCGAGGAACGCGGCGCCGAACACCATCGTCACCACGATCCACATGACCTGCGTGCGGGGCGGAGCGCTCGTCTGCGCCGCGCGAACACCAAGGGCCATCGTGAGGGAGCTGATGATGAGGATCGCGGTGTTCAGCGTGCCCAGCGTGACGTCGAGGTGGTGGCTGGCTTCCTGGAAGGCCAACGGCGAGGCCGCGCGGTAGACCAGGTACGCCATGAACAGGCCGCCGAAGAACAGGATCTCGGTGACGAGGAACGTCCACATGCCGAGCGTGGAGGCCTCGGCCTGCTGCTCCATCGAGTCGAAATGGTGCTGCAGCCGAGGGTGATGCGCGGCGTGCGCGTGCGTGTGGGCCTCGCCCGAGTGCCCGGCGTAGCCGGGGTCTGTGTGCACGGGCTGGTGCACGGGGCCGCGATAGTGTTCGGAGGCCGCGTCAGACAATGCCGACCTCCTTGCTGGGGGCGTACTGGTGCGTGCCGTGCGTCACGATCGGTGTCACGAGGAAGTTCTCCGTCGGTGGAGGTGAGGGAATCTCCCATTCGAGCCCGCGGGCGCCCCAGGGGTCGGCCGGGGACTCGGCCCCCTTGAAGATCGACCAGGTGAAGTACACCATCGGCAGCAGGTAGCCGACGGCGAGCACGGTGGCGCCGAGCGTGGAGGCCACGTTCAGCACCTGGAATTCATCCGGATACGCGTGATAACGG
>JANPJN010000571.1:0-8605 GCA_031425515.1 Acidobacteriota bacterium
CACCCCGATCGCCAGCGAGGCGACCCGCGTCACGACGGCGTTCACGCGCACCCGCATGCTGACCGACGCGCTCCTGGTCAGTGTCAAGACAAGGAAAGCGTCATGACCCCGGTGTCGCCACGCCCCCGTGCCGGAGAAGCCGGCTTCTCCCTCATCGAACTGCTGATCTCGACCGCCATCATGCTGACGGTCACCGGCGCGATCTTCACGTTGATGAATCCCGCGCAGGGCAACGCCCAGGCGCAGCCGGAGGTCGCCGACATCCAGCAGCGGATGCGCGTCGGCACGGATGCGCTCTTCAAAGAGCTCATCATTGCTGGCGCCGGACCGTATCAGGGGCCCATCACGGGCTCGCTCGTGGGCTTCTTCGCGCCGGTTCTGCCGCGCCGCGTCGGCAGCCTGAACGCCGACCCGAACGTCGGGGCGGGGAGCTTCCATACAGATCGCATCACCCTGACCTACATTCCCAACAGCTATTCGCAGACAACGATCAGTGCCGCGATGCCGCCCCAGTCGGCCGAGTTGAAGGTCGAGGACCAGGCGAACTGTCCGCAGGGGGAAGAGCTCTGCGGGTTCAAGGAGGGGATGGACGTCATCATCTTCGACCAGTCTGGTCACTGGGACACGTTCACGATCACCCAGGTGCAGGATTCAGCCGGGCATCTCCAGCATCGCGGTCAGCCCCTGAACTACCCCTATGCGGCCGGCGCGTCGGTCACGCAGGTCGTGTCCAACACCTACTACCTCGATCGCACGACGAACCAGTTGAAGCGGTACAACGGCACGACGTCGGATGTGGCGCTCGTGGACAATGTCGTGGACCTGGTTTTCCAGTACTACGGCGATCCCAACCCGCCGCTGCTCCCGAAACCTCTGCTCGGGGAGGCCAACTGCCTCTACGACGCGGCCGGCAACTACCTGAACCTGCCGGCGCTGGCTCCCGACGACGGGTCGCTGGCGGAGTTGACCGCCGCTATCCTGACCGACGGGCCGTATTGCGGAGCGGGGGACAACCAGTTCGACGTCGATCTGCTTCGCGTGCGGAAGGTCAAGGTCACGCTGCGGATGCAGACCGGAGTGGCCAGCCTGCGGGGGAACGACGCCACCCGCTTCAGGAACTCCGGGACGGCGGTCGGCGGCGAACGCTACGTGCCGGACTACCAGATGCAGTTCGAAGTTTCTCCGCGCAACCTGAACCTCACACGGTAATGGGCATCAACGAACGCGTCCGCGCGCGGCTGTCGAACCAGGAAGGGTCGGCGCTCATCATCGCCCTGATGGCGATGATGCTGCTGACGGCGCTCGGCGCGGCTGTCGTCATGGTCAGCACGGCCGAGACGCGCATTGCGGGTAATTACCGAGACAGTCAGGAAGCCCTTTATGCCGCCGACGCGGCGGTCGAGCGGGTCGTGCAGGATCTGCTGCTCGTGCCGCGGTGGAACGACATTCTGAGCGGGACGACGCAGTCGAGCTTTGCGCACGGGAGCAGCACGTCGGCCATCACGCTGGTGACCGGGGGCACGGTCACGCTGTGCTGCGCCGCCAACACCGCCACCGGCCAGCTCCAGGCGGACACGAACGCACTGAATCTGTGGGGCGCGAACAACCCGCAATGGAAGCTGTTCGCCTGGGGGCCGCTGGGCGAGATGCTCCCGAACTTCCAGATAGACAGCCCGATGTTCGTCGCGGTCTGGGTGGCGGACGATCCGGCCGACGGTACCGGGGGCGTCATCGACGGCAATCCGCTGGCGGACGTCAACGGCACCCTGACGCTCCATGCCGAAGCGCTCGGGCCCTCCGGCACACGGAAGGTCATCGAGGTCACGGTCGCGCGCACGTCGAGCACCGAAATCGAGCGCGGGCAGATCGCCCAGCGCGGGCAGGAAGAGCTCAACCAGCGCGCGAGAAAGGCCGCCGTCCAGACCCCCGGCCAGACACTCAGCAACATGCGGATGACGCTGTCCACCGGAAACCTGGTCGTGCAGTGATGAGAACACAGATGACGTTTCGAATGCTTCGCCGCCGCAGGGGCGCCACGGCGGTGATCGCGGCGCTCGTCACCCTCTGGTGGTCGTCAACCGCCTCCGCGCAGCTCGACCCGCTGCTCTTCATCAAGCGTGTCCCCCCGACGGTCATCGTCGTCATGGACACATCGGTGCGGATGCTCGAAGACGGCGCCGGCACGTTCTACGATCCCAACTTCTACGTGGTGTCGAGCGACGCCGCCGTCATGGCTGCGTTTCCGTCCATCAACACGGCGACGACCACCACCTATCGCCGCACGTACCGCAATCTGCAGTACGCGGCCTCTCCCGGGAAATATACGGCCGACAGCATCGGCGCCACGGCCGCGGTGTGGGACCCGGCCAACGCGCTGACGTCCAACAACGCGGCCGACCAGGCGTTCCTGAATCCCACACGCTACAACATCGCGAAGCAGGGGCTGTCCGCGGCCGTGGCCGAGAACGGCGGGGCGACGTTCCGCTGGGGCGTGGTCAAGTTGCGCCAGAACACCCCGGCGTGGCGGACGGGCGCCAACTGCGACAAGCCGGTGCTGGTGAGCGACGCGAGCCAGTTGCTCCGCAAGGACACGACGCCGTGCAACGCGAGCGCCACGCTTGGGAACTACGCGATCTATGCGCCGAGCGTCGCGGCCGCGAACCATGCCCAGGGCACCGCGCCCGCGGGCACGGTCGTCATCACCCCTGCCGCGAATACGTCCGCGTCCATCGTGACGCTGCTCGCCCGGGGGCCCAACGATGCGTCGGCGCTCATTCCTGCCGGCATCGGCGGTGTAGGCTACGAGGACCGCCCGATCAACTACGCGCTGGTAGACGCCAAAGCCGCCGCGGTGGCCGCGATGGCGGCAGACACGGTGGCGAACCGTACCTGCCGCAATACGGTGGTCGTACTCATCACCAGCGGCAAGGACAGCGGCGATGCCGCGTATACGGCGTCGAACAACACGGCGACGACCGCCACGTCGTTCCTGTCGGTCACGGGTGGCGGGGTCACCAAACGGGTCCCGATCGTCGTGGTCGGCGTCAAGCCGAACGCCGCGGACGTCGCCTCGCTCCAGACCATTGCCACCAACAGCGGCGGCGTTTACAGGAGCGCCACATCGGCGGCCGACGTGACCGCGGCGGTGGACTACGCCGTCCAGCTCGGGTTCGCGAGGTCGACCGAGTTCGATGCCGGAACTGCGAGCGAGTACCAGCCCGTCAGTCCGATTATCGGAACGGTCAACATGAAGAATGCCCGGGACTCGGCCGGGGCCTCCCTGCCGAACACGGACATCACATCGAACCCCGGCGGTGTGGCGCTGCCGCAGCGCAGCAACGTGCTCATCACGGCCGGCTTCACGCTGCCGGGCTTCGATGGCTCCCTCCGGGCGTTCCGGACCTTCAGACCGGTCGCCGACATGACCAAGCCCACGGGATGGAAATTCGTCAACGACGGCACGAAGCTGTGGCCCGACCTCGACGGCCGTCCGGCCCTCGCGGGCAAAGCCCGCACGCCCGCCGATCCGAACACCCGGAACATCTACACGTATATCCCTGACGGCAGCGGGGGAGGCTCGATGGTCGCCTTCACGACCGCGAATGCCGCGACGCTCGCGACCCATATGGGCACCGCGGGGGCGACCAGCGCGCTGATCACCACGGTCAGGGCCCAGGCCCTCGGCGCGATCATTGGCTCGACCCCTGCCCTCATGGACGCGCCGTCGCTCGATCCGCCGCCCGACGACGACTACGGCAAGACCGACGCGAGCGCGAGCTTCGCCGGGTTGCACAAGGATCGCCGCAGCATCATCTTCGTGGGCGCCAACGACGGCATGATGCACGGGATCGACGCGCGCACGGGCTACGAGGTCTGGGCCTTCATCCCCTACAACCTGCTGCCGAAGCTGCGCACGCTCGCCGACGGCCAGGCGGTGGACCAGTTCGACTACTTCGTTGACAGCTCGCCGAAGGTGGCCGAGGTCAAGATCGGCGGCGCGTGGCGCAGCCTGCTGCTCTTCGGGCAGGGGCCCGGCGGGACGTTCTATCAGGCATTCGACGTCAGCGAAGCGGGCATGGGCGTGGATCCCACGCTCGACGACATCGGCGCCGTGTCTTCAATGCTCGGCCGCTACGACTCGCCGAACGAGTCGATCGTCTTCAAGTGGGCGTTCCCGAACTACAGCAGCTTCGATCCGACCTACATCACCACGTTCACGCTCGCGGACGGCACGCCTGGCGGCAAGCTGCGCATGTATGGCGACCTCAAGGCGACGGCAACCTATGCCGAGAAGACGGTCGGCTTCACGTGGTCGGACCCGGCCGTGGGCCCGCTGGACCCCGCTCGCGCGAACACGGCCGTGATCGTGGGCTCCGGGTACTTCCCCAATATCGAGACGCTGATCCCGAACCGCGGGGCGGGCGCGCCGAAAGCCGGCAACGCGCTCTACATGCTCCATGTGGATACTGGTCTGCCGCTCGGCAACGCGGCGGGTGCGACCTGCCCGACCATCGCGAGCGGGTCGGGGTCAGGCTCTGGTTGTGTCAACGTGGGTGATGTCGCCGCGAACGGCCGCAAGAACGCCATCCAGGCGGACCCGACGGCCGCGGGCGTCTCCGGCGCGACCTCGGTCTCGAAGGCCTACATCGGCGACACGGACGGTCGCTACTGGCGATTCAACTTCACGTCGGCCGGAGTCATCTCGGTCGACCTGATGGCCGACACCGCCGTGCCCATTTACGCCTCGTCGGCGCTCCTGTTTCTTGGCAGCGCGGACGTCTACATGTTCTTCGCGACCGGCAGCGACATCCTGGCGAGCAGCACGCCGGGCGGCACGGGCACGTTCCGGCTCTACGGGCTCAAGGACAACTGGCCGGCATCGGGCAGCACGACGAAGTTCGCCGTCAATCTGACGACGGTCACGAACACCGGCGGACTCGCGACCGGTGAGCGCCCCTCGACGTCCCCGTCGGTCGCCGGCGATATCGTGTTCTATACGACGACGACGGAGAGCGCGGCGACACCATGCGTGGACTTCAGCGCCAACGTGTATGCGCTGACCTATGCGGGAGGTGCGGCCTACGACGCCAATGCGAACGGCCGCATCGACAACAACGAGTCGCCCATTGTGCGGACGCTCGGCGGCCGCGCGACCGCCCCCTTCATCGTCGATCAGCATCTGTATCTGGGGACGGCCGGAGCCACCGGCGCGAAGGTCGAGGCCTTTGGCGACCCGGAGGACTTCAACAACGGCATCGGCCAGGTGGGCGTGCGCATCCTGTCGTGGCGGGAGATTCGGTGATGAGCGCGACGAGAGCGTCCACGGCGTGCCAGGCCTGCGGGGCGAAGGTCCGGGCCGACCGCGGGCGCTGCCCGCGTTGCCGTGCGCACCTCACGCCGGCCGATCCCGTCGTCCAGCTTCAGTCCAGCCGGAGGCTCGGGATCGCGGCCGGCGTGCTGTGCGGCGCGTTTGCCCTGGCGGTGCTGGGTCTCTGGATAACGGGAGATCGTGCCCCGGCGCCGAGTGCCGGTGTGGCGCGTCCCGATGCGCTCGCGGGCCGGAGAGCCGATGCCCCACCCGCGCCCCAGCACGCGGCGCCGGCTGCCATCGACGCCGAGCCGGCCGAGCGCCCGTTCCTCGATGCCTCGGGCGCCGGCGCCACTGCCTACGGAACGGGCGACTACGCGTCCGCGCTGGCCCGCTATACCGAGGCGGTCGAGAAGAACCCCCAGGACGCCGAGTCGCTCAGCAACCTCGGGCAGGTGCTCGTGCGGCTCAACCGGACAGACGAAGCCATTCCGTACTTCGAGCGGGCCGTGGCGATCATTCCTGGCCGCTGGGCGTACCACTTCAACCTGGCGAGAGCGCTGGGGCTCGTGGGGCGATCGGCCGAGGCCATCGCCAGCTATCGCGAGGCGCAGGCGCTCTTTCCAGACGACTACGCGACCGCGTTCAATCTCGCGCTGACGCTGCACCGCGCCGGCGACGAAGCCGCGGCGGTCGAGCAGTATCAGAAAGCCATTGCCCTGCAGCCCGAGGATGCCTCGTTCAGGAAGGCGCTCGGGGTGAGCTACGAGCAGCTGCGGAAGGGCCCCGAGGCGGCCGCGGCGTACCAGGAATACCTGCGTCTGTCGCCCTCGGCGCCGGATGCCGATAAGGTGCGTGAGCGGATCGCGCGCCTGACCGAAGGCCAGGCCCCTGCCGCTCCGGCTCTCTGATAAACTCACGGACAAGGTCCCCCTGATTCCCATGCCCTGCCCGCCCACCTCGTCGTGGCTGCGCTCGATGGCGACTGGCGCCATCACGCTGATCCTGTGCGGGGCCGCCTCGGGGGCCCTCGTGGCGCAGGCTCCGACGCTTGGCGAGCTCGCCAAGAAGGAACAGGAGCGGCGCAAGGATCTGAAGGCCGCCGGGAAGGTCTATTCGAACAAGGACCTGCCGAAGGCTCCGGCCGCGGCTCCGGCGACGCCTGGCGCGCTGCCGCCCCCCACCCCGGCTCCGGACGCGGCGAAGGCCGACGCGGCCGCCGCGAAGCCCCCGGCACCTGAGCAGGACGAGAAGAACGAGGAGTGGTGGCGAGGGCGGATGATGCAGGCGCGCGAGGCGCAGCGACGGGGCGAAGCGTTCGCCGAAGCGCTGCAGAGCCGCATCAACGCGCTGTCCATGGACGCCGTCAACCGCGACGACCCCTATCAGCGCGCCAAAGCGGCCGACGATCGCCAGAAGGCCGTGGCGGAACTTGGCCGGGTGACGTCTGAAATCGAGCAGGCCCGGAAAGACATCGTGGCGATCGAGGAAGAAGCCCGCCAGTCGGGTGTGGCTCCCGGCTGGATCCGCTGAGCCCCCGACACCCGCCGCGTGACCGATGCCCCGAGCACCGCTAAAGCGCCTGCCGGCCGGGGCCGCTCCCCGCCGGCCCTCCACACGCTGGTTCGCCCCCGTGGCCCTGGCGCTCCTGTCGGCGGTCGTCTACCTCAACGCGCTGCACAACCCGTTCGTCTACGACGATCGCGACACGGTAACGGCCAATCCGTCGATCGTCGAGCCCTCCAACATCCGCTTCCTGCTCGTCTACAGTCCCTTCCGTCCGGTCGTGAACATCTCGTACGCCATAGACCGGCTCGCCTGGGGCCCGGGTCCGACTGGCTTTCACGTGACCAGCACGGCGCTCCACGCGCTGGTCGTCGTGCTTCTCTACTTTCTCCAGGTCGGTCTCCTCCGCGACGCGGGCCTGTCACGCGGGGTGCGGGCGGCGGCGTTCACCGGAGCGGCGGTGTTCGCCGTGCACCCGATCCAGACCGAAGCGGTGGGCTACATCTCGGGCCGTTCCGAGGTGCTGTGCGGCGTCTGGTTCCTGTGCTGCGTGCTCGCCGCGCGCCGGGCCATCCAGACCGGGAGCCGCGGGTATGCCGCGGGTGCGATCATCAGCGGCGCGCTGGCACTGGCCTCGAAGGAAATCGCGCTCGTCCTGCCGGTCGTCATCCTCGCGTGGGACGGGCTGCTGGGGCCGGGGGGGATGGACGCCAGACGCCGTCGACTGCGGCGCTACTACCTGCCGGCGTGTGCGGTGCTGCTCGTCGCGGGCGCCGTGCGACTGGTGGCCTTCGGGGGGGTCTCAGCGGCGCCGCAGCTAGCGCCCGCCATGCTGAACCTGCTCACGCAGAGTCTCGTGGTCTGGCGGTACGCCGGACTGATCCTCTGGCCGCACGGGCAGGCCATCATGCACGGCGTCCACCGGGTCACCTCCTTTGCCGACCTGTCCGCGCTGACCGCGCTGGCGGGACTTCTCTTCGTCTGCCTCGCGGCGTTCCGTGTGCGTCGCTCGGCGCCCGTCACCGCACTCGGAATCCTCTGGTTCTTCGCGGTGCTGGCTCCCTCGTCCAGCATCATCGCGCTTCGGGAAGGCATGGCCGAGCACCGCGTCTACCTCGCGGGGGCCGGGCTCTTTCTGATCGCGGCCGAGGGGCTGGCGCGCTGGCTCGGGACCCACGCCGCCCTCCCGCGCGCGTTCGTCGCGACGATGGCCGGTCTGGTGCTGCTGCTGGGCGCGCTGACCGTCCGACGCAACGAGGTGTGGTCCAGCCCTGTGAGGCTGTGGACGGAAGCGACGGTCCGGGCGGCGGGGATGTGGGAGCCGCACTATGCGCTGGCGGACTCGCTGCGGGAAGCGGGGGACTGCCACGCCGCGGTCTCCGCGTACCGCACCGTCGTCGGCATGTTCCCCACTCACCGCGATGCCCACACCAATCTGGGCATCTGCCTGGCGCAGTCGGGTGACCTCGAGAACGCCGAACGCTCGTTCAGACGCGCGCTGGAGATCGATCCCGGGTTCGTCCGGGGGTACACGAACCTCGGCGCCCTGGCGCTCGTCGCGGGGGACGCCGTACGGGCCAGGGACTTCTATCTTCAGGCGCTGGCGCACGACAGCGGCAACGTGCTCGCGCGGCTCCAGCTCGCGAGCCTCTACGAGCACACCTTCAAGGACCACCACGCGGCGGCGAGCATGTGCGGCGAGGCCCGGCGGCTAGCACCGGCGACCCCGGGGGTCGACGAATGTATGGAAAGGAAACAACGGCTCGCGGCCGGGGCGCCGGGGCGATGAGC
>JANPJN010000572.1:0-1666 GCA_031425515.1 Acidobacteriota bacterium
TCAATCGTGTTGTAGCCGGCGCCGGCCCGGACGATGAGCGCGAGGCGGCCGGCGTCGAGCATCGCGGCGGTGACCTTCGTGCCGCGCACGACGAGCACATCGGCGGCCGTGGCCCGGATGCGTTCGACCAGCCGCTCGTCCTTCAGATCGGGCTCGTGCACGACCTCGCAGCCCGCGGCCTCGAGGCCGGCGACCCCGCTCTGCTCGAACGCGTCGGCGATGAGGACTTTCACAGCAGATGGACCAGCAGCCCGTCTCTCAGCTTGGGCTCGAACCAGGTGGACTTCGGCGGCATGATGTCCCCCGCATCCGAGATCGCGAGGAGGTCGGCAATCGTCACCGGGTACATCGAGAACGCCACCGCGGCCCGGCCGGAATCCACCGCGTCCTCCAGCGCCTGCGTGCCCCTGGCCCCGCCGACAAAGTCGATGCGCTTGTCGGATCGCACGTCGCCGATGCCGAGCACAGGTTCGAGCACGCCGTATTGGAGCCGCGCGACGTCCAGACCGCTCGCGTGCGACGCGTCGGCCGGCGGCGCGCTGCCCACCGCGACGGTGTACCACTGCCCTCCCACGTACATCGACACGTCCCCCTGGCGCACCGGAGTCGCGGGGCCGGGGCTGACGGGCACGCGCGCCCGCACCGCGGCCAGAAACTGTTCGGGCGTCTGGCCGCGCAGGTCCTTCACCGTCCGGTTGTAGGACAGGATCTGCATCTCGGCATCGGGAAAGGCGACCGCTATGAAGGTGTCCGCCTCGGTCGGTCCGCCCGACGCGGGCCCGCGCAGCTCTGCCCGCGCGCGTGCCGCGCTCGCGGCCCGGTGATGGCCGTCGGCGATGTAGAGCGCCGGGACGGCGGCAAACGCCCCCACGAGCGCGCGCGTCTGCTCCGTGCCTGTCCGCCACACCGTGTGCTGCACGCCGTCGTCTGCCGTGAAGTCGTACAGGGGTTCGCCGGCAGCCGCCTGGCGCGCGACGGCGTCAACCGCGGCGCTGGCGCGATAGGTCAGGAACACGACGCCGGTCTGCGCGCGGGATTGGACGATGTGGTTGGTGCGGTCGTCTTCCTTGTCGCGGCGCGTCCGCTCGTGCTTCTTGATGATGCCGGCTTCGTATTCGTCCACCGAGAAGCAGCCGGCGATGCCCGTCTGCTCGTGCGCGCCCATGCGCAGCCGGTAGAGGTAGAGCGAGGGGATCTCGTCGAGCAGGAGGGCCCCCTGGTCCCTCAGGGCCGTGAGGTTCGTGCGGGCGGCCTCATACACGGGCGCGTCGTACGGATTGGCGTCGGGCGGAAGGTCGATCTCGGACCGGGTCACGCGCAGAAAGCTGACGGGATTGCCGGCGGCGAGCGTCCGGGCCTCGTCTGTGGAGACGACGTCGTAGGGGACCGACGAGACGGCCGCCGCCTGCGCGGGCGCCGGCCGCAGGGCGCGGAACGGGTGGATCGAAGCCATCCACGTATTGTAGCCCGTCGAGCGCACGCGGACGGTTGGCGCAGCGTGGCTTGGACAACGCCGGGGCTCGACCGGCCTCGTCTCGACCCCGCGTGACCACCGCGGCGTTTTGCCGTAATCTGGAGCGGAGGGTCCTGACTCCGGGAACCTGAATGATTTGCTTCCTGATGTCCTCGACTTCGGAATGCCCGCAGCCCCAGACGGCAAGGGAGC
>JANPJN010000573.1:0-2086 GCA_031425515.1 Acidobacteriota bacterium
GCGTGACAAATATCGTCGGCGTAAGGGCTTAGCGCGTTGACACTCCGCGCGCAAGTTCAGTATTGTGAAGTATTCCGGCATCCTGAACTTCCAGAACCATACAGTGAGCGACACAGCGCAGAACCCCCCCGCCGCGGCTGATCTGGCCCAGATCTTCGAACCGATTCGCGAAGACCTCGAAGCCGTCGAGCAGGAATTCGTCCGCCACATCCAGTCGCGCGTGGCGCTGATTCCCGAGATGGGGCGCTACATCCAGAAGAGCGGCGGCAAGCGTGTTCGCCCGGCGGTGCTCCTCATGGCCTCCCGCCTGAGCGGCTACAGCGGCGATCGCGCCGTGCTCTACGCGTCGGTCGTCGAGTTCATCCACACGGCCACGCTCGTGCACGACGACATCATCGACGGCGCGGACCTGCGCCGCGGGCGTCTCGCGGTGCATTCGCGGTGGGGCAACGACATCACGGTCCTGCTCGGCGATTACCTGTACATCAAGTCGATGGCGATGGCGTTGACGCAGGACTCGCTCGAGATCATCCGCCTGCTCTGCGACGTCACGCTGCGGATGATCGAAGGGGAGCTGTATCAGCTCACGAAGACGGGCGACGTCGACATCTCCGAGGACGATCACCTCGAGATCATCCGCCGCAAGACGGCCTTCCTCTTCGGCGGCTGCGCGCAGATCGGCGGCATGCTCGGGGGCGTGTCGGCCGAGCAGGAAACGGCGCTGCGGGACTACGGCTTCAATCTCGGCGTCGCGTTCCAGCTCGTGGACGATCTCCTCGACTACACAGCCGATCAGGTGGCGCTCGGCAAGCCGATTGGCGGCGACCTCCGCGAAGGGAAGGTCACGCTGCCCATCATCCTGCTGCTCCAGCGGGCCGGGGCCGAGGCGGACGGCCTGATCCGCACCGTCGTGCAGGAGCGTGCCGTCACGCCGGAGCAGTGGCGCGAGATCCTCGCGCTCCTGCGCCAGCATCGCGCGACCGACAGCGCCTACGAGCGCGCCGTCGAGTACGCCAGCCGCGCAAAGACCTGTCTGGCGGCCTTCGCCCCGAGCCGTGAACGCGAGGCGCTCATGGCGCTGCCCGACTACGTCCTCGCGCGCGATCGATAGCCCCGGAGCGCCAGGCCTCGACACATCCGGCCTGCCCCGTCGCCGACGTCAGCTTCCGCACCCGCAGGAACCACCATGGACGCCGCCGCCCGCCTTGCCGCCCTGCGTGACGAAATCCGCCACCACGAGGAGCGCTACTACATTCACCATGCGCCCGAGATCGCGGACGATCGCTTCGACGCGCTCCTGAAATCGCTCGAAGCGCTGGAACGGGAGCACCCGGATCTCGTCACCCCCGATTCGCCGACCCAGCGCGTCGCCGGACGGCCCGTGGACGGGTTCGAGACAGCCGAGCATCTCGTGCCCATGCTCAGCCTCGACAACGCCTACAGCGAGGATGAACTGCGCGCGTTCGACGAACGTGTCCGCAAAGGTGCGGCCCTCGGCGACACGCCGGTCGCCTACGTCGCCGAGCTCAAGATCGACGGCCTCAGCATTGCCCTCACGTATGAGTCCGGCCGCCTCGTGCGCGGCACCACGCGGGGCGACGGCGTGCGCGGCGAAGAGGTGAGCTCCAACGTCCGGACGATCCGCGCCGTACCGCTGGCGCTGCGCCACGCCCCTCCCGGGCGGATCGAAGTCCGCGGCGAGCTCTTCCTCTCCCGCGCGTCGTTTGCGCGCATCAACCGCGAACGCGAGGACGCCGGCGACCCGCTGTTCGCCAATCCCAGGAAGGCGGCGGCGGGGACGATGAGGAACCTCGATCCGGCGCTCGTCGCCAGCCGGGGCCTCAGCGCGTATACGTATCAGCTGCTCGTGCCTGCCGGCACGGATCCGGACGCCGTGCCAGGGTCGCAGGCCGCCACGCTCGCGGCGCTGCAACGCTGGGGGCTGCCGGTAGAGCCGAACTACACGCGATGCGAGGGCGTGGACGCGGTGATCGCCTTCTGCCGCGCGTGGGCGGACGGGCGGCGCGATCTCCAGTTCGACACCGATGGCGTGGTCATCAAGGTGGACGATCTTGCCTCGAGGGAG
>JANPJN010000574.1:0-1797 GCA_031425515.1 Acidobacteriota bacterium
CATCTTCAAGGTGCGGCCCGACGGGTCGCGCGCCCCCTTCGTGACCGATCTCGCCAACCCCACGTCGCTCGCCTTCGACCCGGAGGGCCGGCTCCATGTGTCGAGCCGCTTCGAGGGCACGGTCCATCGCATCGACCAGCACGGGACGGCCACGGTCGTGGCGGCGGACCTTGGTGTGGCGTGCGGGATTGCCTTCTCCGCCGATGGAACGCTGTTCGTGGGGGACCGGTCGGGTTCCGTCCTGCGCGTGCGCGACGGACGGCCGACGCCGTTCGCAAGCCTGCCGTCGAGCGTGGCGGCCTTTCACCTCGCCTTCGGCCCGGACGGCTGGCTCTATGTGACCGCCCCGACGCTCGGCGCGCGCGACCGCGTCTACCGCGTGTCTCCGGACGGCGGCGTGGAGGTCTTCTTCTCCGGCTTCGGCCGTCCACAGGGTCTGGCCTTCGACCCGCGCGGCGATCTCCATGTCGTCGACGCGCTCGCCGGCGCGGGGGGCGTGTACCGGATCCCGATGGGGGGTCGGCCCCAGCCGGAGCTGCTCGCATCCGGCGGCGGCCTCGTGGGGCTGGCGTTCGATCCGCGCGGAGGCCTCGTCCTTGCGTCGAGCGAGACCGTCTTCAGACTGCACGGATCGGGCGGCGTAACCGCTTGATTCGCCGCCGCGCGCCAGATACGCTTCTCCCTCCGCACCCCCCATCATGATCCAGATGCTGCGCCGCAAGCCGATCGACCAGCTCCTTCCAGAGGGGGAACACTCGCTGAAGCGGGTGCTCGGGGCCGGCGATCTGATCATGCTCGCCATTGGGGCGGTGATTGGCGCCGGCATCTTTGGCGCCATCGGCACGGCGGCAGCCGGGCAGGTCACCGCGAGCGGCGAAGTCGTGCGCTACGGCGCCGGGCCCGCGCTGGTGTTCTCGTTCCTGCTCCTCGGGGGCGCGTGCGCACTGGCCGCGCTCTGCTATGCCGAGCTCGCCGCCATGATTCCGCAAGCCGGCAGCGCCTACGCCTACACCTACGCGACGCTCGGCGAGCTGGTGGCGTGGATCATCGGCTGGGACCTGATCCTCGAGTACGCCGTCGGCAACGTCGCCGTGGCGATCTCGTGGGGCGACTATTTCACCACGCTGCTGCGCGGCGTCGGCCTGCACCTGCCGGCCTGGCTGACGACCGGCTACCGGACGGCGCTGTTGAGCCCCTCTCCGGACGTCCACGCCCTGCTGCAGACCGCGCCGCACATCGGGGGCGTGCCAATCCTCGTGAACCTGCCCGCGGCCGGCATCGTGTTGTTCATCACCTGGCTGCTGCTGCGCGGGGCGCGCGAGAGCGTGCGGGCCAACAACATCATGGTGGTCATCAAGCTCGCGGCCCTCGCGCTGTTCATCGCCGTCGGCGCCACGCACATGGACATGGCGAACCTGCGGCCGTTCGCCCCCAACGGGTTCACCGGCATCCATCAGGGCGCCGCCATCGTCTTTTTTGCCTATATCGGGTTCGACGCGATCTCGACGGCCGCGGAAGAAACAATCAATCCCAATCGCAACGTGCCAATCGGCATCCTTGGAGGCCTCGCGATCTGCACGGTGATCTACGTGGTGGTCGGCTTCGTGCTGACCGGCATGGCCCCCTACAAGGAGCTGGCGGTCGCGGATCCCCTGGCGCGCGCCCTCCAGATTGCCGGCTTCAACGCCGTCGGATGGATCGTCGCGCTGGGAGCGGCCGTGTCGATGTCGGCCGTGCTGCTCGTGTTCCAGTACGGCCAGCCGCGCATCTTCTTCGCGATGGCACGCGACGGGCTGC
>JANPJN010000575.1:0-10808 GCA_031425515.1 Acidobacteriota bacterium
GGAGGCGCTCGGCCGCCCCTTGAGCGAAGAGGAGCAGGCGGACATCCTTCGACGCCACGGCCACCCGATGATCGTCGCCAGCCGCTATCGCCGCGGTCAGCATCTGATCGGCCCGGTGTTCTTCCCGATGTATGTGTTCGCGCTGAAGGTGGGTCTGGGGATCGCCGCGCTCGTGACCGTCGTCCTGGCCGTCGTCACCGCCGCGCTGCGCGGCGATCCCGGTCACCACGCGATCGAGGCCCTGGGTGCCTACTCGGGCCGGGCCCTGATGGTCTTCGCCTGGACCACACTGGGGTTTGCCGCCTTCGAGATGGCCCAGTCCCGCGTCCGGATGCATCCGGCCTGCGAGTGGGATCCGCGCAAGCTTCCGAAGGTGGTCACACAGGACGCCCGCAGCGCGCGACTGCGGGCGCTCGGCGAACTGGTCGTCGTACTCGCCGCGCTTGTCTGGCTGCTCCTCGTGCCGCGGGCGCCTTTCCTGCTGCTGGGCCCCGCCGCGGCGCTCGTCGATCCCGCATCGATCTGGCGGCTGGCCTACGTCCCCCTCGTTCTCGTCACGATCGCGACGGCGGGCGTCCACGCGCTCGGCGTGGTCCGTCCCCTGTGGACCCGGACCCGCGCGATCGCGCAGGTCGCGCTGCACGCCGCATCGTTTGTGGTCTTCGTCGTGTTGCTGCGCGGGCAGGAGTATTTCGTCACGAAGCCGGCCGTGACGGCCGCGGCCGAGCTGCGCGTCGAGGGGCTGGTGCACATTCTCAATGTGAGCTTCCAGATCGGCTTCTTCTTCGCCGCCGCGCTCAGCCTCGTCGAGATCGGACGGGCGGTGTACCGTGCAAGAGTCTCCAGCGTGGCGGCCCCACCGCCAGACTCCGCCGCAACCGCCCGGCACTAGACTGAAGATCGGACATCCATGCCCGACAAGTCTGTCATCACCGTCTCAGGGATCCGCAAGACCTACGGACGCACCCTGGCCGTCGACGACGTCTCGTTTGCCGTCCAGCCGGGGGAAATCTTCGGGCTCATCGGCCCCAACGGCGCGGGCAAGACCACGACGATGGAGTGCGTGGAGGGACTGCGGAAGCCGGACCGCGGCGCGATCTCTGTGCTGGGGCTCGACCCGGTGCGCGACGTGTATGCGCTCCAGAACCGCATCGGCGTGCAGCTTCAGGAGGCGCAACTCCAGAAGCGCATCAAGGTGCGCGAGGCGGTGGGCCTCTGGGCGTCGCTGTACCCGAAGCCGGTAGACGCCGACCGGCTGCTCGAGCAGCTCGGGCTGAGCGACAAGCGCGATGCCTGGTTCATGACGCTCTCGGGCGGACAGAAGCAGCGCCTGTTCATCGCGCTCGCGCTCATCAACGATCCCGAGCTCGTGTTCCTCGACGAGCTGACGACCGGTCTGGACCCGCAGGCCCGCCGCGCCATCTGGGAGCTGGTGCGCGGCATCCGCGCGCGCGGCAAGACGGTCTTCCTCACCACGCACCTGATGGAGGAAGCCGAGCGCCTCTGTGACCGCGTGGCCATACTCGACCACGGACGCATCATCGATATCGACACACCCGAGGCGCTGGTGCAGCGGCACTGCCCCGAGCGCACGGTCGTGGTGACGACGCCGGAACTCCTTGCGGCCGAGCGGTTCCAGCTGATCCAGGACGTCGACGCGGTGACGGCCGACGGCGTCCGCTGCACGATCCGCGGACGGGGCGAGGAACTGGTGGCGCGCGTGATCCGGTGTCTGGCCGAGCACCGGATGGAGGTCACCGATTTCCGGACGGAGCGGTCCACGCTCGAGGACGTCTTTCTGAAACTGACGGGTCATTCGATCCGGAATTGAGGGTGTAGCGGATGCTCCGAGGGCTGTGGAAACTGGCGTGGCTCGAAGCGCGGATCTTCATCAGGGAACCGCTCGGCTTCGTCGGAACCGTCGGAATTCCCGTGGTGGTCTTTCTGGTGCTCGGACGCATTGCCCAGCGCAAGGGCGAGTCGGTCCCGGGAGAGCTCCCGCGCCTCGGCACGGTTGATCTCCCGGTGCTGGCTGCCGTGTTCATGGCGCTCAGCGCGGTGCTCTCGCTCGTCACGATCGTGTCCATCTACCGCGAGGGCGGAATCCTCAAGCGGCTCAGGGCGACGCCGCTGCGGCCGTACACGATTCTGACCGCGCACGTGCTCGTCAAGCTGGCCTTCACAGCCCTCACGCTCGCGCTGATGGTCGCCGCGGGGCGGCGGTACTATCCGGCCGGCGTCGAGGCGCCGCTGCTGTCGTTCGGGTTCGCGGTGCTCTTCACCACGCTCAGCATCGTGTCGATGGGCTTCGTGATCGCGAGCCTGGTGCCCACGGCCCGGTTCGCCCAGCCGATCGGCACCATGCTGCTCTACCCGATGCTCGGGATCTCCGGGCTCTTCGTCGCGCTCGATCAGCTCCCCCCGGTGCTGCGCCTGGTCGCGCGGGCGCTGCCGCTCACCTATGCGGTGTCGCTGCTGCGCGGGATCTGGCGAGGCGAGGGGTGGGCGAACCATGGGGGCGATGTCCTCGCGCTGATCCTCGTCTTCGTGATCTGCACGGCCGCCTCGGCCAAGCTGTTCCGCTGGGAATGATCTCCGCAGAACCTGCCCGGGCCGCTGCGCACCCGGAGGGTTGAGCTCCGCGCGGGCCGTCCCGCGCGGAGCATCTGCGAGCTACCGGACATCGGCGATCGAGGCCTGGTTGGTGGAGCGCTCCGGAGCCGCCGTCTGGACCAGCACTTCGCGCCCATCCCGACCCCCACCGACGACCTGCGACAGGAAGTGCTCGCCGCCCACCCGTTCGAACACGAGCCTCGCCCCCTGGCCCGCCTTGTCGGCCGCCATGGCGTTCATCAGCACGAACGCGGAATGCCGGCGATCCGTGCTCTCGATCGACACGAGCGCGCCCTGTCCCTGCGTGATCACGTAGCTCCCGGCCGGCAGGCGCACGCCCCCGACGACGAAGTCGAACGGCACGCGAGCCGCGACCTCCTGGGACGCCACTGCCGGGCCCACCGATCCCGCCACCATCGCCACCGCCGCCATCATCAGTCCAACCTTCGTCGCGAGTGTCTTTCGCATGCCTGCCTCCTTGGTGTGTCGCGGTCCGTCCGCTTGCTTCTCTGGTCTAGACGGGCGTCGCGTGGCAGGGCTGCGGCGGGATGGTGACAATACGATGGCGAGGGAACCCGGCGGAACCGGACGGGCGGCAGCCCGGCTCGTTGATAGAATGGCCGAGCAGCCGGGAGGCCTGTCGCATGAAGCGCGTCCAGAGCGTCGTGTTCCCCCTTGCCCTGTCGGTCTGGCTCGTGCCGCAGACGGGGGCCGCGCAGACCGCCCCGCCGGGGGCGGCGCCGACTCATGCGTCCGGCGCCTCCCTGAGCCCGAACGTGGAGCTCGTCGAGAGTTACCGCGGCGTCGATCGCTACCGTCTGAAGTCCAACGGCATGCCAATCCTGCTCGTGCCGAATCACGCGGCTCCGGTCGTCAGCTTCATGGTCGTGTACCACGTCGGCTCGCGGAACGAAGCGCCCGGCAACACCGGATCGGCGCATCTGCTCGAGCACATGATTTTCAACAAGAGCACCGAGAACTTCGGGAAGGGCAACGGGCATCCGACGTTCCAGGAGGTGCTGTACGAAGCCGGGGCGGATTTCTCGTCCACCAACATGACGACCTGGCTGGATCGGATGAACGGCTACTCGACGCTGCCGTCCAACAAGCTCGAGCTGGCAATGAAGATCGAAGCCGATCGGCTGGGCCGGGCGCTCCTGCTCGACTCGGAGCGCCAGTCGGAGATGTCGGTCGTCCGCAACGAGTACGAGATTGGCGAGAACGACCCGTACCGCGCCCTCAGCACGGCCGTCACGGCGGCGGCGATCGTCGCGCACCCGTACCACTGGAGCACGATCGGCTATCGCTCCGACATCGAAGGGGTCACGACGGAGAAGCTGCGCGAGCACTACAAGGCGTTCTTCCACCCGGACAACAGCGAGGCGATTCTGGTCGGCGACTTCGATCCCGCCCAGGCCCTCGCGCTCTTCGACCGGGAGTTCGGCGGGTTCGCGAAGTCCACATCGCCGATTCCGCGCGTCATCACGGTCGAGCCTCCCCAGCAGGGTGAGCGCCGCGTGATCGTCAAGCGCCCCGGCGCGTTGAAGATCGTCCAGGTCGCTTTTCCCCGGCCCGGCTCACTGGACCCCGACTTCATCACGCTCGACGTGCTCGCCTCCATTCTCGGCGAGGGGATTTCGTCGCGCCTGTACCGCGGCCTGGTGGAACCGCAGCTCGCGAGCGATATCGACGCCTCCAACTACACGCTCCGGGATCCGTATCTCCTCACGCTGACCGCCACGGTGGCGGGCGACGTCGATCCGCAGAAAGCCGAGGATGCGCTCAAGGCGACGGCCTATCAGGTGGCCGCCAGCGGCGTGACGCCGGCGGAAGTCGCGCGCGCGCAACAGCAGATCGAAGTGGCCGTTACCCGCAGCCGCGACGGCGCCTACCGCTACGCGTCCGCGCTCGGCGAAGCGGTCGCCTCGGCGAACTGGAAGTGGTTCCTCGACTACCTCGACGCCTCGAAGCGGGTGACTCCAGACGACGTGAAGCGGGTGGCGGCGAAGTATCTCGTGCCCGATCACGCGACCGTGGGCTGGTTCGTGCCAGCCGCGCCGGCGGCCCCACGAGCGGCCGTCGGATCGACCTCCGCCGCGGCCGCTCCCGCCGTACCGGCGCCAGCTCCTGCTACGGCGGCGACACCGCCCGTGGCCGCGGCACCCGCGTCAGTGCGGTTTGCCGATCGCGCCCGGCGCAAGGTACTCCCAAACGGACTCATCGTCGATGTCCTCGAGAATCATTCCGTGCCGACCGTCGCCATCCAGGGCCTCGTGCTTGGCGGAGATTCGACGGCGCCCGCGGGGAAGCCCGCGTTGCCGCAGCTCGTGGCGTCGATGGTGCAGCGCGGGACCGCGACGCGGACCAAGGCGCAGATCGCCGAGCTGCTCGAGTCGCGCGGCGCCACGCTCGCTATCGCGCCGAACGCTGTCGAAACGGCCTTCAGCGGCAACGGCATGTCGCGCGACACGCCGCTCCTGCTGGAGATTCTCGCGGACGAGCTGAGAAACCCGTCCTTTCCCGCCGACGAACTGACGAAGGCGCGGAGCGAGGCGCGCAGCGACATTCTCCGCTCCGCGGAGAACACGACGGCGCGGGCGATCGATCGCATCACCCAGCTCGTGTTCGCAGACGGGCATCCCTACCGCGCCCCTGGTCACGAGGCGATGCTTGCCAGCCTCGACGCCATCACGGTTGACGATCTGAAGGCGTTCCATCGCGATCGCTATGCAGGGTCCGCCACCATTCTCTCGATCGTCGGCGACGTGGACGCCACCGCCACGATCGCCGCCGTCGAGCGGTTCTTCGGCGGCATGCCGAAGGGCGCCCGCCCGGCGCTCGACGCCCCGCGCACGCGTCCATCGGCGGAATCGAAGCGTGAAGTGGTGCGCATGCCGGGCAAGGCCAACATGACGTTCGTGCTGGGTGAGGCGAGCGGCCTTCGCCGCAACGACGCCGACTACGAGGCAGCGCTCATCGCCAATGCCGCGCTCGGGCAGAGTGCGCTCTCCTCGCGCATCGGCAAGCGCGTGCGCGACACCGAGGGGCTGTCGTACAGCCTGGTGTCCAGGTTTCTCATGACCGACCTCCTCGACGGCGTCTTCGGCGTGATCGTCAACGTGGCGCCGCAGAACCTGGCGAAGGCGCTCGCGTCCACCGACGACGAGATCGCGAAGTATGCGCGCGAGGGCGCCAACGACGCCGAGATTGGATTGGCGAAGAGTTTCTTCGCCGGTAACTACCAGGTGGGGCTCGGCTCCAACTCCGGGGTGGCTGCAGCGCTCGTGACCGCCGAGAAGTTCGGCTACGGCCCGCGTTATCTGGACGAGTATCCCGAGCGGATCCGCCGTGTCACCAAAGACGAGGTCAACCGGGTGATTCGGGCCCGGCTGCTGCCCGACCGTCTCCACCTCGTCGTCGCGGGCGACATCGACACGCCCCCGGCGCGCTAGGAAACCACGCCGTGCCCATCGTCGAACATTCCGCGCTGCCGGCATTTCGCGATCTCCGCGATCAGGGGCAGACCGTGCTCTCGCTGAAAGACGCGCAGCGGCAGGATATCCGCGCCCTGCACATCGGGCTGCTCAACATGATGCCGGACGCGGCCTTTCAGGTCACCGAGCAGCAGTTCATGCGTCTGGTGGGGGGATCGAATCAGATCGCCCAGTTCTACGTGCACTGCTTCACCGTGCCGGGGCTGCCGCGCAGCGACGCGACCCAGGCTTACATCGCCCGGTACTACGAAGACATCGACGCCATCTATGCCGACGGACTCGACGCCCTCATCGTCACGGGGGCGAACGTCGCCAATCCCCGTCTCGACCAGGAGCCGTTCTATGCGCCACTGACCGAGGTGATCGGCTGGGCCAGCGAGAACGTCACCTCGGTGCTGTGCTCGTGCCTGTCCACGCACGCGCTGATGAAATACCTCCACCACATCGACCGGCGCCCGCTGCCGCGCAAGCAGTGGGGGGTGTACAGCCACCGCGTCGTGGCGCCGCAGCACCCGCTCCTGCGGGGCCTCAACACGCGCTTCGACGTGCCCCACTCGCGCTACAACGAGATCGCCGCCGCGCAGTTCGAGGAGGCGGGCCTGCGCATCCTGATCGAGAGCGCCGAGGCGGGCGTGCACGCGGCGGTAAGCGACGATCAGTTCCGCCGCGTCTATTTCCAGGGGCATCCCGAATACGACGCGAACAGCCTGCTCAAGGAATACAAGCGCGAGGTGGTGCGGTACTTCAACGGCGAGCGGGATCTCCCCGCCTTCCCGGAGCACTACCTGTCGGAGGCCGCCCGCTCCGTCATCACCCGCTATCTGGGCAGCGCGCACACGGCCAGGGCCACCGGGGCGGCGCTGCCCGACTTTCCCGAGGCGGACGTGCTGCCGTTTCTGGAGAACACGTGGGCCGACACCGCCCGCGCGATTTTTGACAACTGGCTCGGGTTGGTCTATCAACTGACGAACCTGGACCGCCGGCTGCCGTTCAAGGACGGCGTGGACCCGCGACGCCCCCTCGACGGCCTGCCGCCGGCTCGGGACACGGCCGCGGACAATCTCAGAGAGGACACAGAGACGACATGAAGGACGAAACGCTGGCGATTCACGCGGGCTACACCACCGACCCGACGACGAAGTCGGTGGCCGTGCCCATTTATCAGACGGTAGCCTACGAGTTCGACAACGCGCAGCACGCCGCGGACCTCTTCAACCTCGTGGTGCCCGGCAACATCTACACGCGCATCATGAACCCGACGACCGACGTGCTCGAGCAGCGCGTGGCCGCACTCGAGGGAGGCCTCGCGTCGCTCGCGGTGAGCGCGGGGAGCGCGGCCGTCAACTACTCGATCCTGACCATCGCCCACGCCGGCAGCAACATCGTTTCGGTCCCGCTCCTCTACGGCGGCACCTACACCCTCTTCGCGCACGCGCTGCCGAGTCTGGGCATCACGGTGCGCTTCGCCAAGGACGACAGCCCGGCGGCGCTCGAGGCGTTGATCGACGACAAGACGGCCGCGGTGTTCTGCGAGACCATCGGCAATCCGGCCGGCAATATTCCCGACCTCGAAGCGATTGCCGCGATGGCCCATCGCAAGGGGGTGCCGGTCATTGTCGACAACACCGTGCCCACGCCCGTGCTGATGAAGCCCATCGAGTTCGGCGCCGACATCGTCGTGCACTCACTGACGAAGTACATGGGCGGCCACGGCACGTCGATCGGCGGCATCATCGTCGATTCCGGCAAGTTTCCCTGGGCCGAGCACAAGGCGCGGTTCCCCATGTTGAACACGCCGGAGCCCGCGTATCACGGCGTCGTCTACACCGAGGCGCTGGGTCCGGCGGCGTATATCGGACGCGCCCGCACGGTGCCGCTGCGCAACACTGGCTCCGCGCTGAGCCCGTTCAACGCGTTCCTGTTCCTGCAGGGGATCGAAACGCTGCCGCTGCGGATGGAGCGGCATGTGTCGAACGCCATGGCCGTCGCGCACCATCTGGAGAAGCACCCGGCGGTCGCCTGGGTGAACTATCCGGGCCTCAAGTCTTCGCCGTACTACAAGCTCGCCCAGAAGTACACGAAGGGGCGCCCCTCGGCTCTGCTGACGTTCGGGATCAAGGGCGGCTTCGAGGCGGGTGTGAAGTTCTACGACGCGCTGCAGCTCTTCAAACGCCTCGTGAACATCGGCGATGCGAAGTCCCTCGCGGCGCATCCGGCCTCGACGACGCACCGGCAGTTGACGGAGGAGGAGTTGAAGGGCGCGGGCGTCACGGCCGACATGATCCGGTTGTGCATCGGGATCGAGGCGATTGACGACATTCTCGCCGACATCGATCAGGCGCTCATCACCGCGAAAGCGTGACGCCGGCCCTGCTGGGCAGGCCGTCGCCGAGAGCGGATCAGAGATAGAAGCTCGAGGATGGAAGGAGGGCGTATGCGATCAGCACGAGTTGGCGTCTGGGTGATCCTCATGGGGCTGTCAGCGGCCGGGGCCCTGGCCCAGGAGCACCAGCACCCGTCGGGGGGTGCGGAGAAGCTCGGGACGGTTCGCTTCACGACCTCGTGCAGCGCTGCCGCAAAGCCCCGGTTCGACCGGGGTGTGGCGCTGCTGCACTCCTTCGAGTTCAAACCGGCGCTCGAGGAATTCGGTGCGGCGCTCGAGGCGGACCCGGGGTGCGCGATAGCCGGATGGGGCATGGCGATGTGCCGCTGGGGCAACCCGTTCGCCGCGGGGATCCGTCCGGCGAGCCAGGTGCAGCATGGGCTCGACGCCGTCGCGCGGGCGGAACGGGCTGGTGCGACGACCGCGCGGGAGCGCGCCTGGATCGCGGCGGCATCGCGTCTGTATGCGGGGGCCGACACTCTGGATCAGCGCGCCCGGACGGTGGCGTACGAGCGCGCCATGTCCGAGCTCGCCGCGGCGTATCCGGATGACCGGGAAGCGGCGGTCTTCCATGCCCTGTCGCTGGCGGCGTCCGCCCTGCCGACGGACAAGACCTATGCGAATCAATTGAAGGCCGGCGCTATCCTCGAGAAGCTGGCCCCGGAGGCGCCCGATCATCCGGGCATTGCGCACTACATCATCCACAGCTACGACGTGCCGGCGCTGGCCGGGAAGGCGCTGGAGGCAGCACGGCGATACTCGACGATCGCGCCAGCCGCCCCGCACGCCCTCCACATGCCGTCGCACACCTTCACCCGTGTGGGACAGTGGCAGGAGTCGATCGACACCAACATCGCGTCGGCGGTGGCGGCCAGGCGCGACCGCTCGACGGCCGAAGAGCTGCACGCGTTGGACTATCAGGCCTACGCCTACCTCCAGACCGCGCAGGATGCGCCGGCCCGTCGGGTGGTCGATGAGCTGCCCGCCGTCGCGACGCGGTTCGATCCCGACGCCATCGGGTCAGCCGCTCCGGCGTCGGCGGGCTATTTCGCCCTGGCGGCCATTCCGGCGCGATACGCGCTCGAGCGCGGCGCGTGGGCTGAGGCGGCGGCGCTCGAGGCGCGCGAGACGAAGTTTCCATATACAGAGGCGATGACGCATTTCGCCCGCGCGCTCGGCGCGGCACGCATCGGGCAGCTCGCCACGGCACGCGCGTCGGTGGAGGCGCTGGGGCAGATCCGGGAGCGGCTCGCGGCGGCGAAGGAGGCGTTCTGGGCCGAACAGGTGGACGTCCAGCGGCGTGGGGCGTCCGCGTGGCTCGCGATGGCGGAGGGGCGGACTGCCGAGGCGCTGACCCTGATGCGGGAGGCGGCCGATCGCGAGGACCTGACCGACAAGAACGCGGTGACACCCGGTCCGCTGGCGCCGGCGCGCGAGCTGCTCGGGGAGATGCTGCTCGCCGCGAAGGAGCCGGCGAAGGCGCGCGCGGAGTTCCAGCAGACCCTGAAGAAGGAGCCGAACCGCTTCCGCGCTGTGTACGGCGCCGCGCGGGCGGCAGCCGACTCGGGCGACCGGGCGGGCGCACGCACCCAGTACGCGCTGCTGCTGAAGATTGCCGAGCGAGGCACCGCGTCGGGGCGCCCCGAGCTGGCCGAGGCCCGCACGTTCGTGGCGGCCTCGCCTCGCTGACGCGGACACTGCCGGCTGCGGGTTACCCGAGAACGCCCGCGCCCCAGGCCACGGCGATATAGCGGACGGCCTTGCCGACGGTCACCCAGACGACGAAGGGCAGCCAGGGGATCCTGACGGCACCGGCAGCCGCGACCAGTGCGTCGCCGATGAGCGGCACCCACGACAACAGCAATGCGGGCTGGCCGAATCGCTGCAGCAGGCGTCCGGCGCGGGTTGCCGATAGAGGCGCTGCGGCCCGCCGCTCCAGGGCCTCCGCTCCGCGGCGTCCGAGCCAGTACGTCGTGCAGGCGCCGAGCACATTTCCGAGCGTGGCGACCGCCACGGTTGGCCACACCGGGTAGCCGCGCAGTACGAGGGCGAACAGCGCGGGCTCGGACCCGAGCGGCAGGACGGTCGCGGCGAGGAAGCTCCAGGCGAAGAGCGTCGCGTAAGCGGTCAGGCGGCCCTACACTCCCACGTAGCCCGCGACTTCAGCCCAGACGTCACAGGTGTTGGCTCCGATCCGGTGTGTTTCTTCTTCGGCCCGTTCCCGGGCGAATGGTTCATAGGCCGAGAGTAGGCTACCCCCTTCAAGAGGTCAATGTGACCGGGTCGAAGGAGCGCGGTGGAACCCGAGAGGCCGCGTC
>JANPJN010000576.1:0-4324 GCA_031425515.1 Acidobacteriota bacterium
TCGAGACGCTCGCGCCCTCGCGCGCGAGGGCATAAGCGGTCGCGTAGCCGAGGCCTTTGCTGGCGCCGGCGACGAGGGCGGTCTTGTTCTTGAGATTGAGATCCATAAATGAATGGCTTCAGAGGCTGTCAGGGTTCAGGAGCGGGTGGCTCCATTCGAGGATGCGGTCGAGCGCGTCACGGGTGGCCTGGTCGAGGGCCGCCGCGGGAGCGCGGGTTGCCGGTGACGCGAGCGCGCCGCGGCGATGCAGCACTTCCTTGCGGATCGCCATCCCGATCCCTTCCTGGAACTCGAACCGCATGAGGGGGACGGCGCGGTAGAAGTAGTCCGCCGCCTCGGTCCGACGGTCCGCGCGGAAGAGCGACACGATCCGCACGAGGATCTCCGGGTAGGCAAACCCCGTCATCGCACCGGTGGCGCCCGCGAGCAGTTCCTCGAGGAGGAACACCCCGCCAAGGCCGCCAAAGATGCGTACCGGCACCTCGCCGGCTGCCTCGAGAATGCGCGATGTCTTGAACGGCGTGGGCGGATCCTCGAGCTTGATGGTCCGGGCGCGCGGGATCTCGCGTGCGATGCGTGCGAGGAGCGCCGGCTCCATGGCGAAGCCCGAGATCGGCGGATAGTCCTGCACGACGATCTCGATGTCCACAGCGTCCGCGAGCGCCGCGTAGTGGCGGACGACGGCGTCGGAGTTCAGCTTGGGCAGCCGCGGCGGGCTCACCATGACGGCCGTCGCGCCGGCCTCGTGCGCGTGGCGGCTGTGCGCGACGCACAGTCGCGTGCCGTCGGCCGACGTGCCCGCGACGACCCCGATCCGTCCCGCGACCTGATCGACCACGATGTCGAGCACCCGCCGTCGCTCCTCGTCATCGAGCCTCGCGACCTCGCCGGTGACGCCGAGTGCCGTCACGCCGTTCACCCCCGCGCCGATGAACAGATCGACCACGCGCCGCAGGCTGGCGTCGTCCACCTCGCCGTTGGCGAGAAAGGGTGTGGGGAGGACCGAGTAGACACCTTCGAGCTGCACGCGGACGGGCTCCTTCGGAGAAGAGGGCGAGGGCCGGATGGGCCGGCGTCTGGCGATTGTGGATCAGATCCGCTGGCCAGGATGCGGTAGGCTCCGCGAGTGCCTCCGAGCGGCGTGAACATCAGCGGGCTGGCGTCGCGCCTTCCACCGCATCCCCTGACGCGATTTGCTCCTGCACCCACCGGGTGGCTGCACCTCGGGCACGTCCTCAACGCCGAGTACGTGTGGGGACTGGCGCGCGCCCTCGACGGTCGCGTCCTGCTGCGGATCGAAGATCACGACCGGGGGCGTTCGCGCATGGAGTTCGAGACGGGAATCCTGGAGGACCTGGAGTGGCTCGGGTATCAGCCTGACGTCCACCCGCCGTCCGAGCTGCGCGCGGGCCGCTCGGACGGTCGTCAGTCGGATCGCGACGCCGTCTATCGCGCCGCGGTCGCCCGCCTCGTGGCGCGGGGACTGGTGTACGGATGCGACTGCTCCCGCCGCTCGCTCACGTCGGACGGCGCCTCTCCGGGCGCCGATCTCGTCTATCCCGGTCGCTGCCGCTCGCGGGGGCTTCCGCTCTCTGACGGCTTCGGCTGGCGGGTTCGCATGGACCCTGGCGTGGACGCGTTCGACGACGGGCTGCTGGGGCGTCAGGTGCAGGAGCCCGCCCTCCAGTGCGGGGATGTGCTGCTGCGCGATCGGCACGGCCACTGGACGTATCAATTCGCGGTCACGGTAGACGACATGGCGCAGAAAATCGATCTGGTCGTGCGGGGCATCGATCTGCTCGCGTCAACCGGCCGGCAGATCCGGCTGGCGCGGCTGCTCGGACGCGAGGCATCGCCGGTGTTCGCCCATCATCCGCTCATCATGCAGTCGGCGTCACAGAAGTTGAGCAAGTCGGATGGCGCGACGGGCGTGCGCGACCTGCGGGCGCGGGGGTGGAGCGCTGAAGACGTGCGTCGCGCGGCGTGGGCGTCAGTCGGAGGGGTGGCCGTGCGGGACGCGCAGGGTCACTGAAGCGACACGCGCCTGACCGCCATCCCCGACTCGTCGTCGTCTGCGAGATAGTAGAGCACGCCGCCGATCACGGAGGCAGCCGTGGGACTGCTGATGGCCACACCGGGGTCGAGCACGGCCAGCGCCGTGGCCCTCCGTCCCGTGCGGTCCAGCGCGATCCTGACCGCCCGGTAGGCACCCGGAGCGGTCGTCTGGATGCCGGCAAGCACGCCGCGATGCCAGCGGATGCGGGTGAGGCCGCTGACGTCCACGCCGTCTGTCGTCTTGATCTCGGCGACGGCGCGCGAGGCCAGGTCCACGCGCAGGATCCCGTCAGCGGTCGCGACATAGACGACACCCGCTTCGGCGGGAGCGATGGAAACGGGACCCGCGTCCGGCAAGGTCAGGCCGGGTTCGACGGCGGTGGCCCGCGGCTGGAGCTGGAACAGGCGATGGCCGGCGGTGTCGAGGGCGAGCACCGTCCCGCCGTCCGCCACGGCGACATCGGCGAAGCGCACCGGCGCGAGCCGCTCGGCGATCGGGTACGCGGCGAGCAGCCGTCCCGAGATGAGCTGCAGCTTGTGCAGGCTCGTGGTCTGGCCCTCGGAGCTCACGACCCAGAGGTCGCCGCGGCGCGCGTCGATCTCGAGCGCGGCAATCTCTCCGAAGCCCGACGTGCGGGCGCCGGCGAGGTTCGCGACGTGCCGGGAGAATTCGTCCACGACGGAGAGCTTGCGTCCGTGACGATCGCCGACGACGAAGCGGCGGGAGACGGCGTCATAGGCAAGGCCCGCGGCGGTGAAGCGCGCCGTGCTGAAGCGAAGCGCCGGGAGCGCGGACGAGACGGCTCCCCTGCTCGAGCTGGCCGCCGGAGCCGGCGGGTTGACTGCTGGGGCGGTGCCGGGAGCGCGCTCGGATGATGACAGGCTCGGGGCCGGTGCCGAGCCCGCCGCGGCCGCGAGGGCTCCGCTGGCCGCAGTCGCTGCGGAAGGCCGGCTTTGAAGAGGCGATCCGGCCACTTTTCCAGATTCCCCCTGTGGATTCAACGACTTGCCGTAAAGATGAGTGTCCCCCTCGGGGAGGGTGGCGGGGGCGCCGAGCGCGGCGAGGCGCGCGAGCATGACGCGGGCGTCGCCCGGGCGGCCGCTCAGCTTCTGCGCGCGGGCGAGCAGGAACATCAGCGCCGGATCGTTTTTCGGCCCGAGCTGGACGGCCCGCCACGCCAGGTCGTGAAACCGCTCGAACTCTCCGGCCCCGGCGGCGCTCTCCGCCAATTGGCGGCACTCCTGCCACGCGCGGCAGTCAGGCGGCGCCGGCGACGTCTGGGCGGAAGCAGCAAGAACTGTGATGAACAGGGACGCGGCGTAGAGGGGAGGCATGGGTCGGAGGTGCAGCAATCTTACACGCACGCATTGCCGCCGCACGACTTTCCCAGGGTTGCGCCCTCTGGATAGCCAGGCGCCCTTGCCTTAGCGTCGGGCCGGATGGCAGGTACCGAGGTACCAAGCGAAGGAAAACCGGGACGAACAGCCGCCGGATTGTCACATACTGAAAGCGGTGTTCTACTTCTTCAAACGTGAAGGGGCGACCGTCACCTGCGAGATGCGGCCGAGCGCCCGGGGCACCGGCTTCGACATCATCCTCATGCAGCCGGGCCAGCCCGTCGTCATCGAACACTTCACCACGAGCGACGCCGTGCACAAACGCTGGCAGCAGCTCCAGGAACGCTTCAAAGGGGAAGGCTGGTGGGGCCCGGCCGGCACACACGACTGAGGCCTGCGCCTCGACAGGGAATGGACTTTTGAAAAGTCTCAGGATGCTATGTCTTGCCGCAGCGGCGATCGCGGCCGCGTCAGCCGGCTGTTCGTCCGGTACCCCGCGTGAGGACCGCGCCGCGGCGGCGCCGCAGATTCCGGCGCCCCCCGATGTGGCGGCCGCGCCTGCCGACGCTCCCGTCTCTGCCACGGGTCTGGCGAGCCGAATCCTGACGCCCGGGCGTGGCACGCGGCATCCGCGCCCCAACTCAAGGGTCACGGTGCACTACACCGGCTGGACCACGGACGGAAAGATGTTCGACAGCTCGGTGGCACGCAACGAGACCTCATCCTTCGCACTCGACGAGGTGATCCCCGGCTGGACCCAGGGGGTCCAGATGATGGTGGAGGGGGAAAAGCGGCGGTTCTGGATCCCCGCGGCGCTGGCCTATGCGGACCGGCCCGACGGCCCGCAGGGCATGCTGGTCTTCGACATCGAGCTGATCAAAATCGACTCCTGACGCGGGGTCACCGTCGCGGCTCGCGCACCTCGACCCGC
>JANPJN010000577.1:0-1804 GCA_031425515.1 Acidobacteriota bacterium
GTCGAACCCGCGCTGCCGGCGGATGCCCCGCACGCGCATCAGACCGGATGCGAAGGCATCGGACAGATCCCCCAGGCGCCGCAGCCACGGCGTGCCTCGGGCGGAGATCGGCGCCAGCACCAGCTCTCCCGCGAACGAGGCGGCCGAGGCGCGTGGCCCCTTTGCGCGCTCGATGACCGGCCGCACGGGCAGCATCGGCACGCCCGCGTCTTGATACGCGCCGATCATGCCTGCCATCATGCCGTGCACGAAGACGGGCCGATCGGTCACCCGCATCAGTTCGGCGAGCAGACGCTGCGCCTTGCCGAGGGTGTAGCAGAAGAGCACCGACGCCCGGCCGGCGTCGCGGTTGGCCCGCCACCAGCCGTCGATCTCGCTGACGATCGTGGCCGTCGAATCCCAGCGGTAGATGGGCAGGCCGAAGGTGGACTCGGTGATGAACGTGTCGCACCGGACCGGCTCGAACGGCGCGCACGTCGGATCCGCCGCCCGCTTGTAGTCCCCGGCGACGACCCAGACACCTTCACCCGCCTCGAGCCGGATCTGCGCCGATCCCAGGATGTGTCCCGCGGGATGAAAGCTCACGCGGACATCCCCGATCGTCAGCGGTAGGCCGTACGGCACCGACTCGATGCGGGTGTCACCGCCAAGGCGGCGGCGCAGCAGCGGCTCTCCAGGCGCCGCGCAGAGGTACGCGGCGCTGCCCGGCCTCGCGTGGTCGCCGTGCGCGTGGGTGATGAGCGCGCGCTCCACCGGCAGCCAGGGATCGATGTGGAAGCCCCCCGAGGCGCAGAACAGCCCGCGATCAGTCTCGGAAAGAAACGCCACGAGACTCCCTGCGGGTTCCGCTACCATGAAGATCCCCGACATGCATCCGACCGTCACGTCCGAAGGCGCGCTCGCCGACGCGCTCGAGCGCTACTGGGGCTACACGTCGTTCCGCCCGCTGCAGCGCGAAGCGATGGACGCCATCCTCACCGGGCGCGACTCGATCGTCGTGCTCCCCACGGGCGGCGGCAAGTCGCTGTGCTTCCAGGCCCCTGCTCTCGTCCGCGACGGTCTCGCGGTCGTCGTGTCTCCCCTGATCTCGCTGATGAAGGATCAGGTGGACACGCTCACCGGCAACGGCGTTCCCGCGGCGCTGTACAACAGCTCCCTCGCCGCGGCCGACAAGTCGGCCGTCGTCTCCGGCCTGCGTGAAGGCCGCTTCCGCCTCCTGTACGTCTCGCCCGAACGGCTGGTCGGCGAGGGCAGCGACGGCTTCCTCGCCCTCCTCGGGAAATGCCGGGTCAGTTTCGTCGCCATAGACGAGGCGCATTGCATCAGCCAGTGGGGCCACGACTTCCGGCCTGAATACCGGCAGCTCGGCCGGCTCCGCGAGTTGCTGCCCGGTATCAGCGTGCACGCGTACACCGCCACCGCGACCGCTCGCGTCCGCACCGACATCGCGGCCCAGCTCGCCCTGCTCAACCCCCTCGAACTGGTCGGCTCCTTCGATCGGCCAAACCTCGTGTACCGCGTGGTCGCCCGCGCGAATCTGAAGCAGCAACTGGTCGAGATTCTCGATCGCCACCGCGGCCAGGCGGGGATCATCTACTGCACCTCGCGGCGCGAAGTGGACGCGCTCGCCGCCTGGCTGCGCGAGCGTGGCGTCCGCGCGCTCCCGTACCACGCCGGGCTTGCCGACGCCGAACGCAGCCGCAACCAGTCCGCCTTCCTGGACGAGGCCGCCGACGTCATCGTCGCCACCGTCGCCTTCGGCATGGGCATCGATCGGTCGGATGTCCGCTTCGTCGTGCACGCC
>JANPJN010000578.1:0-1658 GCA_031425515.1 Acidobacteriota bacterium
CGCTCTATGCCGCCGTGGCGCGCCGCCGCCGCGAACACTACGCCGCCCGCCCGGACCTCCGCCGCCGGCTGCGCCGGCCGGTCATCAGCGTCGGCAACCTCGCCGTCGGCGGCCGCGGCAAGACGCCGCTCGTGGCCGCGATCGCCCGCGAGCTCCTGGCGATGGGGGAGCGACCCGCCATCCTGAGCCGCGGCTACGGCCGGACGACGCCGGAGGACGGCGTGGTGGTGGTGCGCGATGCCGACGGCATCCGCGGCGACCTCGGCCGGTCCGGCGACGAGCCGCTGATGCTCGCACGGCAGCTCGATGGCGCGTGCGTCCTCGTCTCGCCCGATCGCTACCTGGCGGGGACTCTCGCCGAGCACCACCTCGGCGCGACGGTGCATGTGCTGGACGACGGGTTCCAGCATCTGCAGCTCGAGCGCGACATCGACATCCTGATCCTCGGGCGCGACGACATCGCACGCCCCTTCACGCTCCCGCGCGGGCGGCTGCGCGAGCCGCTCGACACCTGCATCGCGGCCGATGCCATCGTCGCGGCGGACGCCGACGTAGAGGTGGACGTCCACGGGCTCGACGTCCCGATCTTCCGGGTGACGCGGTCGGTGGCCCCTGCCGGGGTCGCGCACGGAGCGGACGGAGCCGCGAGGGGAGCGAACGGAGGCGCGGGTGCCGCGGGCGGGGATGCGAGCGCTCGGCTGCCGGTCGCCGCGGTCGCCGGCATCGCGACGCCTTCCCGGTTCTTCGACGATCTCCGTGCCGCGGGCTATGCCGTGGTCGAGACCATGCCCTTTCGGGATCATCACCCGTACTCGCGCCGCGATGTGGATCGGATGATGGCCCGTGCCGCCGCCGCGGGCGCAGCGGCCATTGTCACGACCGAAAAGGATCTGGTCCGGCTGCTGCCGTTCCGGCCGTTCCGCATGCCGGTTCTCCGGGTGCCGCTTACAATGGAGCCGGATCCGCGCCCCGAGTTCCGGCAGTGGCTGGCCCGGTCGGTGGGAGCGGCACGTGACACGATTGTTGGCTGACCAGCACCTTCCCCAGCGCGCGCCTGCGGCCGCTGCCGCCCCTTCGCTCCGGCATCGGGTCGAGTACGCGGCCGTCATGACCGTCGTCTCCGCGGCGCGCGTCCTGCCGATGACGGCCGTCCTCGCGGCCGGCACCGTCCTTGGACGAATTTTCTATCTTGTTGATGGCGGGCACCGGAAGCTGGCGGTGCGCAATCTGCGGGCGGCGTTTCCGGTCCGTTCGGAGGCCGAGTGCCGGGCGATTGCGCGCGACATGTTCTCGCACTTCGGGCGCCTGCTGGCCGCGCTCCTCAAGTTCAGCACAATGCGGCCCGACGAGATGATGGCGCGCGTCGAGTTCGCCGGGGACGAGCGCGTCACGCAGGCGCACGCCCAGGGGCGTGGCGTCCTGCTCTTCACAGGCCACTTCGGCTTCTGGGAGATCAACGCGCTCGTCCATGCGCTTGCGCTCGCGCCGATGGCGGTGCTGGCGCGCCCGCTCGACAACCCGCTGCTGCACGGCCTCCTCGAATCGGTGCGGCGCGCGACCGGCAACACGGTGATCTACCGCCGCGGCGCCATCCGGCGCGTGCTGCGCGCGCTCGAGGCCAACCAGGCCGTGGCGTTTCTGATCGATCAGCACATGCA